>JAXJBF010000020.1:0-10957 GCA_036303105.1 Peptococcaceae bacterium
ATATGCTCTGTACGGCAAAGACCGATACCAGTTGCCCCAAATTCACGCGCTTTTTTAGCGTCACGAGGATTATCAGCGTTGGCATGCACTTCCATACCGCCTTCTTGTGCCAATTCTTCAGACCATGCAAGAATCTGCTGGAAATCGTCGCTTAATTCTGGAGGAATAACTGGTACTTCACCAAGAATAACATTACCATTTGACCCATCAATGGTGATAACATCATCTTTTTTCAGTGTAAGATCACCAACTTGAATGGTTTCCTTGTCCAAGTCAAGTTTCAGTGCATCGCAGCCGCAAACACAGCAGCGTCCCATCCCACGCGCTACAACTGCAGCATGAGAAGTCATGCCACCGCGGCTGGTCAAAACACCTTGTGCGGTAACAATACCGTGAATATCATCTGGCGTGGTTTCATTGCGAACAAGAATAACTTTGTCGCCATTGTTGCCGCGTTTTTCCGCTTCATCAGCATTGAAGACAATATGACCGCTGGCAGCCCCTGGAGATGCAGGAAGCCCGGTTGCAATCACATTAACCTCTGCATTTGGGTCGATGCTTGGATGCAGCAGCTGATCCAGCTGGTTGGCATCAACGCGCAGTACCGCTGTATTGCGATCAATAAGGCCTTCTTTGTACATATCAACCGCGCACTTTACAGCTGCAGCAGTGGTACGTTTTGCATTACGGCACTGGAGCATGTAGAGTTTGCCATTTTCAATGGTAAACTCAATATCCTGCATATCTTGATAGTGTTTTTCCAAGAGTTCGCAGGTCTCAGTAAATTGTTTAAATGCTTCTGGCAGGTCTTCTTCCAAGCGAGAAATATGCTGCGGGGTACGAATACCCGATACAACGTCTTCGCCTTGTGCATTAATTAAGTATTCGCCATACAATTCCTTTGCGCCAGTTGCAGGGTTACGTGTAAACGCAACACCAGTCCCTGATGTTGGGCCCATATTACCAAATACCATGGACTGAACGTTAACAGCAGTACCAATATCATCAGGAATTTTATTGATGCGGCGATATACAATAGCACGGTTATTACCCCATGAATCAAAAACAGCAGTGATAGCCATAACAAGCTGTTCCTTTGGATCTTGTGGGAAATCAACGCCTTTTTCTTTTGCAACGACACCTTTGTAGAGCTCAATAAGTTCTTTCAAGCTGTCTGCATTGAGTTCGTAGTCGTCTTTAACGCCCTGATCGGATTTGATCTTTTCAATGATGTTATCAAATTTATAAGAGTCAACACCCATGACAACATTGGCATACATCTGAATAAAACGACGATAGCAGTCGAGCGCGAAACGTTCATCACCAGTGAGCGCTGCAAAACCTTTAACAGTCACATCATTCAGCCCAAGATTCAGAACGGTGTCCATCATCCCTGGCATGGAAATGGCCGCACCAGAACGAACCGATACGAGCAATGGGTTTTCTGTATCGCCAAATTTTTTGCCTGTGGTTTCTTCAAGTGTGTGCAATGCAACCCATGCTTCATCTAAAAGACCATCTGGCAGTTTATGTCCAGCTGTAAAAAATTCATTGCAAGCTTCCGTTGTGATCGTAAAGCCTTGAGGAACAGGCAACCCAATCTTGGTCATTTCTGCCAGGTTGGCACCTTTGCCGCCCAATAAAGCGCGCATGTCTTTGTTGCCTTCATGAAACAAATAAACAAATTTCTTAGCCAATGATATTCTCTCCTCTGCCATAATATATTTGTAGAATGACGCTTGCCGTCTCTTCCACTGCTTTGTGGGTGACATCAATAATCGGACATCCTATACGTTTCATGATGCCTTCTGCATAATCAAGCTCATCAAGGATGCGTCCCAGATCGGTATAGTCTGTCGGACTTGCAACACCCAATCCACGCACACGTTCCGTTCGAATTTCACCAAGGATGTCTGGTTGAATGGTCAAACCAATAATTTTATGTTTTGGAATTTCAAACAGTTTTTCATTCACTTTAACTTCAGGTACCAACGGAACGTTTGCCACTTTAATGCCTCTATAGGCCATATACATAGACAATGGTGTCTTAGATGTTCTTGAAACACCAATCAAAATGAGATCCGCGCTCATGATGCCAGTAACGTCTTTACCGTCATCGTACTTAATAGCAAACTCCATGGCTTCAATCTTTTTAAAATAGCTCTCATCCATGCGTTGCACCAAGCCCGGACGACCAACAGGCCTTTGCCCAGTAAGTGCTTCAAAGGCCTTAAATGGTGTATCCAAAACATCAAAATACTGAATATTATTCGTTTTACAAAAATCAATTACATACTGACGCAACTGGTCGACCACCAAAGTAAATACCAAAATACTGTTTTGAGGATCAATACGCTGCAGCACTTCTGTAATATACGTCGCATCCTCAACAAAAGGAATGTGCTTATAGGATACTTCAATTCCCGGAAACTGATTTGCTGCAGCACGTGATACGTATTGTGCAGTTTCACCAATAGAATCCGATAAAATATAAACTGAAATTCTTTGAATTTGATCCATCACACGTCGTCTCCCGTATATCCATAGCCGATGTCTACAAAAGCACGAACAACATTGGTCTTTGTAAATCGGCCCAAAACTTCAAACTGATCATCACCAACTTGCTTCACAACTGGCATCCCATCGATTTCATGAGTTATCAATTTTTGCGCTGCATGCCATAAACTTTCATCTGGTGTCGTCATGATGAGGTTCGGCATACGTGTCATGATCACGCTAACTGGCACTTTATGCATATCTGTTGTACCAATAGCCAATTTTAGTAAGTCTTTACGAGACAGTACCCCATCTAGAAGGCCATTTTCATTGACAATAAACAGCGTTCCAATGTTATTAATAAATAAAGAAACCAACGCATCATATGCTGATGCCTTGTCATTAACCACTACTGGCATACTCTGATAATCTGCTACTGACATTTGAATCATTTTCATATAAATGTCATACCCTTGCCGTGATTGATTATAGTAATAACCAACACGAGGTCGCGCCTCCAGAAATCCCAACTGTGTTAACAGAGTCAGATCTGATCGCAAAGATGCACGTGTCGTATTCATTTGCGCTGCAATGTGATCTCCTGTAATAGGACTTTGCGATTTAACGATATCGAGAATTTGAAGCTGTTTTTTATTGAGTTGGATAAGCCTTCTCCTCCTTTCACTGTCGTCTTGGATTTATTATGACTCATAATCAAGAATTTTGCAACATTAAATTCCAATGTGAGCACAAATTATGATCAATATTTCACAAATTTTCCAGTCGAACATTCAAGCCCCTCCACCATGAAACCTCTCAATCGTCCATTCAACGACCTACCCTTGTATTCTGTCCAATTTTCCCACAGCAATACTTCCATGAGAGCACAAATGCACAAGTACTATCATTAAAATATGCCCTTCTAATTGGAACATCGTATTTTCTTAGCCTCCAATATAATAACCATCAACAAATTGTATTCGTTTTCAAAATTTTTCTCAATCATACTCAAAATGTATTTACACAACCGCTTTTTTTGGTAATATAGATGTTGAAATCATATATTTTACAAAATGGTGCTCTTTTAGAAAGGAAGGATAACTTTGAAATTACTCGGTATTATCACAGGAATACTCTTAATGATTAGTGGTTGCTATTGCTTTGCCAATCCCATTATTACTTTTGCTAATCTTAGCTGGGTCGTGGGAGTACTCGTTCTTGCTTCTGGACTTGGAAGTTTTGGCAGTTGGTGGGAAGGTCGCAAAACAAACTCCAGTAATATTTGGGATATGCTAAGTGCACTTCTAACAATTATTATTGGCCTGCTTGTTCTCTTCAATCTTTCAGCACGTCTATTTACAGACATGACGCTTATTGCACTATTTGGGGCCTGGATCATTATTTCTGGAATTTTGCGTATTGTTGCATCAGTTAAATTCAAATTCACCTGGTGGGGATTCGGCCTATTATGGGGCGTTGTTTTGCTAGTGGTTGGTATTTATGCACTTTTCCACCCAATTATTTCACTAATCTCTTTAGGTTGGTGTGTTGCTTTTGTTTTCATTTCACAGGGTATCAACCTGACTTTTGCATCTTTATCTATGAACGAAAAACATTCTTCAGAAAAATAAGCAAAAGGCACTATTGATTTAAAATCAATAGTGCCTTTTGCTTATAGAATGCTTCATTATACGAAAGCAAACAATTTTAATATCCCGACAATAATTGAAACTGTTACGAGCAAGTATGCAATAAAACGCTGATTCTTATTTTGTGCTTTCACATGCACCAACAGACCAATTACGCTGAGAACACCGGCCGCCCAAGCCACAACCTGTTCACCAATGTAATTCTGCGGCAAACTGGTTGCACTTAGAACAGCTAAAACCATTCCCCAAATTGACATGATGTAAAACGCACTTTTTTTCACCTTTGTGCTTCTACTCAAAAACATGATCAAAACACCTAAAACACTGATTACACTTGCAGATACAAACATGATTAATAAAATTCCTAATGCCATTTTCTTGTCCTCTCTTTCATTTGATGGCTTTATATTACCAGAGATTTATAAAGAAAAATCACAGCCATTTCTAAAGAATTCTAAAGAACCGCTTTTATTTGTAAAGTGATCCGAATCATAAATGTCTCTGCTGTATTGGTAACGGATACCTCACCTTGGTATGTTTCAGCAATCTTTTTAATATTATCCAGCCCAATTTTATGGCTCTCTATCATTCGACTGTTCTGCGCAGAGATTCCATTTGTTTGAACAATCTCAATTTCTCCCTCTTTACACGCCAACGTTAGCACTACTGGCACAGAACACTCCCCATATTTTTCAACATTTGAAATCAAATTATCGAAAATACGCCTCAGTGAAAAAAAGTCCAGATAACCACAAAAATCATCACACTGTGCTATATGCACCTCACAACGAAATTGTTCTTCTAATATTTCTTCCCATTCAAAAGCCAATTGTTCCAGCATAAGCCTAACATGCTCGACTTTTTGAAGATGATTATTTGGTGTACCCAGCATTTGGTCGGTAAGATTTTTGATCAGTTTCGCTTTTTCCTCCATCAGCGTGATATACGCCAGGATTTCATCTGTACTCAACGCTTTTTTATTTTTCATAAATTCTGAGTAAGACAGAATCGACGTCAACGGCGTTCTAATGTCATGAGAAAGTGAGCGAATAAACGCTTCTTTTTCTTCTTTTAGGTGCCGTTCTTGGTCTGAAAGTTCGCGTTGCGTCGCCGCCAGAAAGTTGATGCTTTCTGCCAACTCCGTCAACTCATCATCTCCCTCCAATGGGATAGATGCATTCATTTGATTCTCTCTCAATGATTCAATGCCTCGAATGATGGTCATCAAATAGGACAAGCGCTGCCCAAGCATGAACAAAAATAAAACAATGAAGACAATTGATGCAGCGATTGTGCAGACACTCCCAATCCAAACATCCAACAATGCGCTCTGCGCGCTGCCAATCATAATATGTTTCGCGGAAAAATACGTTGATGCAATGGAATGTGAGGTAAAATATAAGACGCAAAATAGAAAGCCTGCGATAACAAGAGATAAAAACAGATAACCAATGATAGCAAAAGCGAGCTTATACCCTTTTTCCTTGTGTTTACTCCACATAATACCCCTTTCCCCAAGCGGTTCGAATATAACGAGGATTTCTCGAATCATCGCCTAATTTTTTTCTGATGTTTTTAATGTGCACCATAATAGCACTGTCGCCCACCGCATCATCCTGCCAGATACTTTGATAGATGCTGTCTAAAGAAAAAATTTTTTTCTGATGCGTCATCAGTAATTCCAGAATCTTGAATTCAGTATGTGTTAAAACAATGACCTCTTCTCCTTTTTTAACAGATTGCGCATCAAAATCCAAAAGAAGATCTTTGTACTTCAATTGTTCTGAAGACACTGTTTCTTGCATCTCATTCGTAATTGAATACTGCTGCACCCTTCTTAATAAAGACTTCACACGGAGAAGTAATTCTACATTTGAAAAAGGTTTCACTATGTAATCGTCCGCACCTGCCGAATATCCCATCATTTTTTCCGATTCACCAGAATACGCTGTTAAAAAAATAATTGGCATATAATATCGTTTTCTAATCTCTGCAGCAGCTGAAAAACCATTCATTTCCGGCATGTTTACATCTAAAACGCACAAATCAATCGTTTGATCGACGCAATCAACGGCCTCCTTCCCATTATGCACAGCCACTACATCATAACCTTCTGCTTCAAGAAGCATTATCAACAATTCCAGAATATCTTTTTCGTCATCAGCAACAAGAATTCTATTTTTCACTTTTTCCATTATCTTATTCCTGTAGCATTTCTTGAAAGGCTACGCTCCTTTCCGTCGGATTATCACTTAGAATTTCTTCTATTATATCCTTTCTAGCCAAAATAATGAATTCATTTTAATCTCAAATATTTTCCCATCTTTTAGATAAAGGTTTTCTCAATAAAAAGGCAGAGGAACGAATCAACGCTCATTCCTCTGCCTTTTTATTATTATATCAATTTCATCAATAAACAAATCATGAATCTTTGACAGACTTTAACATCAATTTCTTTCTTCAGATGGGTTCACATGAATCATTACATGTTTTACATCAGAAAATTTTTGTTCAACATTTGCGTGCACTTTCTCTGCAACAGCGTGCGCATCTCTTAAACATTTATTGCCATCAACACGAATTTCCAAATCAACATAGACTTTATTACCAAACATTCTGGAACGTAACAAGTCAACACCAATCACACCATTCTGTGCAGCAACATAGTCACTGATTTGTTTTTCATAGGCCTCGCCACAAGATGTATCCAACAATTTGGTCGACGCATCTTTAATAATATCACAAGCCACTTTAATAATAAATAAACAGATAACAACACTTGCAACCGAATCCAGCACTGGAAAACCCATCATCGCACCTACAATACCAATTAAAGAACCAATCGATGAAAAAGCATCCGAACGATGATGCCATGCATCAGCTAAAAAAGCGCTAGAATTTATTAACTTTGCATAATAACGTGTATACCAGTACATAGCTTCCTTGCCAATAATCGAAACAACCGCAGCAACCAGTGCGATAGCACTCGGTACAGCCAAGGACGCATAATTACCCGACAAAATATTTTCAATGCCAACTTTACCAATTCCTAATCCAGTAATCATCAGCACCGCACCCAAAATAAAAGATGCTATAGATTCTAAACGCTCATGCCCATAAGGATGATTGGCATCTGATGCTTTTTTGGAAAGTTTTACACCAATCCAAGCAATAATGGTCGTAAGAACATCTGAAAAGGAATGAATGGCATCTGAAATCATAGCGCTAGAATGTCCTGTTACACCAGCAAACAATTTGAATCCCGACAATACCGCATTGCCAAGAACACTGACCAAAGACAATTTGCGAATAACCAATGCTTCATCAACATGTTGTTGATTGCTAGTCAATTGACTAGTTTTTTCTTTTTTCGTTGTCATAAAAGAATCCTCCTAAATGATATCATATAAGAATGATATTGATTTCTCTTATGAACACCCCATTGAGATATGCTGTTCCTTAAATGAAAAAGACATCCGTGGAACATACAACTGTCCCACAGATGCCTCGTTGATCTACATCTGCTGCCGCTATCGCAGCCCGGCCCTATGCCAAAATGGCATCGCCTGCTCAGTTTGTACTGGTGATCTCGCACCCTAAATCAGGATGTAATGCAGTGCAAAGAGTGAAATTATTGTACTATACATCATTTCTTATGTCAATTTATTTTCAAACCAATAATCAACTTTTTTAAAGATCCTCCCTGCCTAATCAGCAGCACCTTTATTGCTATCCTGACAAAATAAACAAAGAGGTTTAAGCTTAACCCTCTTTGTTCAATCATCTATCTAATTTTTTCGTTCTAACTTTTTCGTTGTTGACAGAGTATTTTTCGAATGGATGATTCAGATAGCGCGTATGTTTCAGCCAATACAGAAACCTTGACGCCAGCTTTTTTATCTGCTGCAATCTGTTGATTACGACGATCTAATTCTCGGCGATAACCTGAGACCTCGCCCCATTGCTTTGCATGAACGGCAGGAACATAGAGGTAGCCGCCCTGAATATATTTCTGCAGTTCTTTAACCAAATCATTCGGTAAAATTGCTTGCGCATTCAAATATTTCATGCTTGCCTCTCCTTGAAAACACAGTGATCAAGACATTCCAGCCAGCATGAGCCACGGCCAATTTTTTATGCCATACAAATGCCGCGGCTTGCTAGCTTTGTATGGCATGCAGCAATGTTACGCTTCATAACACTTTTCACCTCAAAAAATTGCCTGTGCAGAACGCACAGGCATAATCATCAAATTTCAAATAGATTATGAACGGAAATTGTTGAACTGCAAAGCAATACCATAATCGTTTTCTTTCAGCTTGGCAATAACGGCCTGCAAATCATCAATTTTCTTTCCGCTTACACGCACTTTGTTTTCCATATACTGGGTTTGGACCTTCAACTTGGAGTCTTTGATATCTTTCGTAATTTTTTTTGCCAAGTCTTTTTCAATGCCTTGCTTAATCGTCACCACTTGACGCACAGCACCGCCAGCAGCAGCCTCTACTTTGCCATATTCAAGATTGTCAATTGGCACTTGTCGTTTAATAAACTTAGACTGCAGAACATCAATGATGCTCTTGAGATGCATGTCATCTGCTGTGGTAATTTTAACAGTTTCTTTATCAAGAATGATTTCAGACTGTACGCCCTTAAAATCATAACGCTGCGTAATTTCACGTTCTGTCTGATTCACAGCGTTGGTAACTTCTGCCATATTTACTTCGGAAACAATATCAAAGGTTGCATCTTTTGCCATGGTTATCTCTCCTTAGAATAAAATTGAACCTGGGGTGCGAGGGAATGGAATGACATCACGAATATTTGCCATGCCGCTTAAATACATCAGCAGGCGTTCAAAGCCTACACCAAAGCCAGCATGCTGAACGCCGCCAAAACGACGCAGCTCCAAATACCAATCATAATTGTCCAGATCCATGCCCAATTCCATCATACGCGCTGTGAGAACATCCAAGCGTTCTTCACGCTGGCTGCCACCGATGATCTCGCCGATGCCTGGCACCAATAAATCAACGGCCGCTACAGTTTTTCCATCATCGTTTGCGCGCATATAAAAGGCCTTGATGTCTTTTGGATAATCGGTCAGGAACACAGGTCCTTTGACAATTTCTTCCGTCAAGAAACGCTCATGCTCACTTTGCAGATCAATGCCCCAACTAACTGGGTATTCAAATGCGTGCCCAGATTTCTCCAAACAAGCCACTGCATCGGTGTAAGTCATACGTGTAAATTCTGCATTCTTCACATGTGTCAGACGATCGATCAAACCTTTTTCGATGCGTTCATTAAAGAAGTCCATCTCATCCGGCAAACGATCAAACGCTGCCTGAATCATATATTTAATGAAATCTTCCGCCAGAGCAATGTCTTCATCAAGTCCAGCGAAAGCAATTTCCGGCTCAATCATCCAAAATTCAGCAGCATGACGCGCCGTATTAGAATTTTCAGCACGGAAAGTTGGCCCGAATGTGTAGACATTTTGAAACGCCAGCGCGTAAGCTTCTGCATTCAACTGACCGCTGACAGAAAGATTGGCAGGTTTTCCGAAAAATTCCTTTTCTTCACCTGTCGTCACACGAAACATTTCACCAGCGCCTTCTGCATCGCTTGCCGTAATAATCGGCGTCGTCGTGTACACAAAGCCACGTTCCTGAAAAAACTGGTGCACCGCATAAGCAATCACAGAGCGCATGCGGAATACTGCAGAAAACGTATTGGTGCGCGGACGCAAGTGCGCCTGTGTGCGCAGAAACTCAAAGCTGTGACGTTTTTTCTGCAAAGGATACTCACTCGGCGCCTGATTTATAATCTCTAATTTCGTCACCTGAATCTCAAAAGGCTGCTGACCGCCTTCCGTGAGAACGACGGTTCCTTCACAAGAAAGGGCGCTGCCAACTGTAAGATGACCGATGTCCTCAAAATTATCCAAGCCGTCTCCGTAAACGAGCTGGAGATTTTTTAATGTGGTACCATCATTTAATGCAATAAACCCAAATGCTTTTGATTTACGATTCGAACGCACCCAGCCATTCAATGCCACCACTTGTCCAGCATAAGAAGCAGGCTGCGCCATCAAATCTTTTAAGAGCATGCTTTTCCTCCTATTCTAATGTGATGCGACCAATTTTATTGTCACGAAAATCTTTCAAAATAATATGCGCTGTTTTCAGATCATCGACCTTATTGCCGCGCACGATTGCACCACGTTTGCGGCCAATGCTTTGCATCAGCTCATAGGTATCCATTACAGCAACCTCTTCCGCATCCAACGCATAACGTTCCGCCAGCAATGCTGCATACCGCTCCTGAGCAATCTGTAAAAAACGATAAGCAATATCTTCCCAAACGAAAACATCATCGCTGATGGCACCTGTCATGGCCAATTTATTGCCGACTTCCTGATCTTCAAACTTGTGCCAAAGCAACCCTGGGGTGTCGAGCAGTTCAATATCATCCGTCAGGCGCACCCACTGCTTGCCCTTGGTAACGCCTGGCTTATTGCCTGTTGTTGTCATGCCGCGTCCCAGCAGCATATTAATGAAGGTGCTCTTTCCTACATTAGGAATACCCACCACCATCACACGCAATGTGACGCTCGTTGCACCTTTATCCAAAAAGCGCTGACGCTTAGCCGCAGTCAATTCATACACAGCATCTACAATGGTTTGCTGTAATTTTTTGCGGCCACTGGTCGAATTGACAGCAACAGCAAGATGATTGCCAGCTGTATATTTTTGCAGCCAATATTGCGTGCGATTTGGGTCTGCCAAATCAGCCTTGTTCAAAATGAT
>JAXJBF010000021.1:0-14803 GCA_036303105.1 Peptococcaceae bacterium
ATCGAGGAGCAGGGCAAGCTCACCGATGCCTTGGCGGCACGCATTGCTGCGGCAGATTCGCTGACCGAGCTGGACGATTTGTACCGTCCGTATCGCCCGAAGCGCAAGACCCGCGCCAGCATGGCTGAAGCGCGCGGCCTGGCGCCATTGGCCGATGCCTGGCTGGAAGGCACCTCGGCGGCTGAGCTGGATGCCCTCGCCGAAAAGCTGGCCCTTGCCAGCGACGAATTGGCCGATGCCGCAGCTGCCATCCAAGGGGCCTGTGACATTCTCGCTGAGCGCCTGGCCGACGATGCCGACGTGCGCGCCCGCCTGCGCGATGAACTGGCGCGTTCAGGCGTGATCCACACCAAGGCTGGCAAATCGCCGGATACAACTTATGACAACTACCTCGATTACAGCGAGCCGCTGGCCAAAATGGCAGCCCATCGCGTGCTCGCTATTGGCCGCGCCGAGCGCGACGAAGCGTTGAGCGTGAGCCTCGAAGCCGACGAAGAACAGGCCGTTTACTTGCTGTATAAGCACATTTACCGCAAAGGCATGGTCTGGCAGGAACGCTTGCAGGAAACCTGCCGCGACGCCTGGCGCCGCCTGCTCAAACCTTCCTTAGAAAAAGAAGTGCGCAAGGCGCGCACCGAATGGGCCGAAGACCAGTCCACCGTGCTCTTTCAGAAGAACCTGCGCGACCTGCTCATGCAGCCGCCGGTGCGCGGGCATGTGGTGCTCGGCTTTGACCCGGGCTTTGCCAATGGCTGCAAGCTTGCAGTGGTTGACGCCACCGGCAATGTGCTGGAAACGACGGTCATCTATCCTTTTAAGGGCAAAGGCAACGAAGCCAAGGCCAAATCCACCTTGCGCCGCCTCATCGATGAGCACCACGTCACCCTCATCGCCATCGGCAACGGCACCGCCTCCCGCGAGAGCGAACGCCTCATTGCCAGCTTGCTTGAAGGCAGCGATGGCTGTGGCTGGTACATTGTCAGCGAAGCAGGCGCTTCGATCTATTCAGCCTCACCGCTGGCCGCTGAAGAATTTCCAGACCTCGACGCCACCCTGCGCAGCGCCGTTTCCATTGCGCGCCGCGTACAGGACCCGCTGGCCGAGCTGGTGAAAATCGATCCGCGTTCCATTGGTGTGGGTCAGTATCAGCACGACATCGACCAGAAAAAACTCACCCATGCCCTCGACGGCGTCGTCGAAGACTGCGTCAACCATGTTGGCGTGGACCTCAACACCGCCAGTGTTTCGCTACTGTCCCACGTCGCCGGGGTGACCCCGACGCTGGCGAAGAACATTGTCGCCTATCGCCACGACAACGGCAATTTCCGCACCCGCAAAGCCCTGCTCAAGGTGCCAAAGCTGGGGCCAAAAACCTTTGAACAGTGCGCCGGGTTCCTGCGCATCGCCGACGGCGACGAACCGCTCGACAACACCCAGGTGCATCCGGAAAGCTACGCCAACGTGCGCGCTATGGCCAGCCTCTTTGACTGTGCGCCATCGCCGGAACTGGCCGAGAAAGCCCGTGACGCTATGCCAATTGCTGAGCTCGCCGAACGCCTCGACCTTGGCCGCGCCACCCTGGCCGACATCCTCGATGCCCTCGCCAAGCCAGGCCGCGACCCACGCGACGACCTGCCTCAGCCACTGCTGCACCATGACCTGCTCAGCATCGAAGACCTTGAGCCAGGCATGGAGCTGGAAGGCACCGTTACCAACATCGCTGCCTTTGGCGCCTTTGTTGACATCGGCCTCCACGAAGACGGCCTCGTGCACATTTCCAAACTTGCCGACCGCTTTGTCAAAGACCCACTCACCGTGGTGCATGTGCGCCAGATTGTGCGCGTCAAAGTGCTGGATGTCGACCTCAAACGCCGCCGCATCAGCCTCACCATGCGCGGCGTCAAACAACCATAATGCATATACAAAAACGCATCGTGTGTCTGCACGATGCGTTTTTGTATGCTTTTATTTGCTGTTCAGGTATTCGATATAGTCGTTGCCCCATGTTTCCAGAGCCGAGAGAACAACTTTGAATTTTTCGCCGATGGCACTCAAGCGATACTCGACCTTTGGGGGAATTTGCTGGTATTCTGTGCGGATAATCAAACCTTCTTCTTCCAAGGTTTTAAGCTGTCGCGATAGCGTGGTGTGGGTCATCTCTTCTGGCATTCGCCGATGCAGTTCGTTGAACCGCACCGGTCCCTCTGACAAAAGATAGAGAATATACATGGACCATTTACCGGTGAGCACTTTTTGTGATGTTACATAGGGACACACACCAAATAATTGCTTCTCTTTCATAGATACGCTCCTTTTTGATACTGGTATCATAAAATATCGTACTTGTACAATAAATCATACACTCTATAATTACAGGTGTAAACCATAAATATCATTCCCAGAACATGAAAGGAGTTCTCAGACATGAACGAAGTTGTAAAATATTTGCAGGATTGTGGTACGTTTTATTTGGCCACTGAAGAAAATGGGCAGCCGCATGTGCGTCCGTTTGGTGCTGTGTGCGAATTTGAGGGAAAGTTGTACATTGTTACCAACAATCAGAAGAAGGTCTATCAGCAGATGAAGGCAAATGGCAAGGTTGAACTTTGCGGCATGAGCAAGGGCACCTGGATTCGTGTAGAAGGCACCGTTAAAGAAGATCTGCGCCGCGAAGCGCGTGTCGCCATGATGGACGCCAACGCTGCATCTCTGCAGAGCATGTATACTGTGGACGATGGCCTAATGACTGTTTTCTATTTTGAGCAGGGCACAGCCACCATCTATTCCTTTACTGCTGAACCAAAGGTGATCGCCCTTTAAAGAATAGCTGTTGTTTTGTCTGGTTATCGTGGTACCATACACCGGTGATGACGCTGTCTACACAGGTTTTGCGAATTGTTCGCAGCCTGTGTTTTTTATTGCTGCTGTTTTGGCCGCATGGTATGATGAAGAAAAAGGAGGGAACGACAATGGCTGGAAAACATGGCAGAGGCTTTCTTACATTCTTGCTCGTGATCTGTGTCCTGGGCGCTGTGGCGGCTTGGGCCTGGACCACCTACGGCCCTACGCCTGACGGCCGTCTGCCCAACCGTTACCACGGCGAGGCAGCCACCATCACCGGCACCTCCGATGCCGACGGCGACGGCATCCCCGATCAGCAGGACATCCTTCAGGGCGCTCTTGATTACGTCGCCACGCGGCCTCAGTATAAGAGTGCGTATTTTGACGGCGGCTGGCCCACCGATGGCACTGGCGTCTGCACCGACGTCGTCGCCTATGGCCTGCGCGCCGCTGGCTATGACCTGCCGAGCCTCGTCGATGCCGACAAGCGTGAAGTGCCCGATCAATACTTCGGCGTGCCGCCCGACAGCAACATCGACTACCGCCGCGTGCCCAACCTTGCCGTCTATTTCTCGCGCCATGCCACCGCACTGACCACCGACACCAGCGCCATCGACCAATGGCAGGGCGGTGACATCGTCATCTTCGACGACAACCACATCGGCATCGTCAGCGACCGTCGCAACCGCAGCGGCGTGCCCTACCTCATCCATCACGCCTACCCAGGTCAGCAGCGCTACGAAGAAGACGCCCTCGACAATTTCGGCACCACCATCACCGGCCACTATCGCCTCGGCACCTGGACCGAAAACAACAGTGCCACAAGTACACAATAATCCAAACGCCCCATGCTTGTGCATGGGGCGCTTTTGCGTGATTGACGCTCTTTTTGCCATCCAGTACAATGAAGACAAAGCCGGGAAGAAAGGGGAGAGGCACGATGCGTTTTGCGATTTGTGACGATGATGCTGCTTTTGCGCATGCGCTGGAGACGCATTTTGCGGCGTGCGCACTGGCGATTGATACGGAAGTGTACGCCAGCGGCGAAGAGCTGTTGCGTGACTATGCACAGAACGGCCGCCGCTACGACGCGCTGTTTCTGGATATGGAAATGGGCGGCATGAATGGCATTGCTACGGCCAACGCCATTCGTGCGCTGGACCGGCGGGCAATCATTGTCTTTGTCACCAGCCACACAAAATACATGCGGGAAAGTTTTCAGTGTCAGCCGTTGGATTTTCTGGTCAAGCCAGTGGAGCCGGGCGCATTGGATAAGGTGCTTGCTGCCATTGTCCGCAAAGTGGAAGAGGAGCGGCTGAGCATCACCTTTACCGATAATAAAAAGATGGTGCGCCTGTATTGTGACGAGATCGTCTATTGCGAAAGCGACGGCCACTGGGTTGAGCTTCACACCGCCACAGAGGTTTTCCGTACGCGCATGACGCTGACCGCCCTTGAAGGCAGGCTGACACCGGGCCTGTTCGCCCGAGCAAGCAAGAGCCATCTTGTCAACCTCGATCAGGTGCGCACCATTGAGGGCTACGCCCTTCATCTTCGGGACAGCAGCACGGTGCTGTCCCTTGGCCGCGCCTATGTTAAATCGTTCAAGCAGGCGCTCTTGGTGCGCCACGCAAGGAGGCTGTGCCTATGACGGTGTTTGATTTTGCCGATGCGCTTACGCCATTCATCGAAGCCCTGATGTTCTTTATGCTCTTTGAGGCGTTTCTAAAGCGCCGGGAAGAATGGCCGGGCTGGTGTTATGGCGTCGGTGGTCTGATATTGGCTGCATTGATTGCATTAAGCAATTATATTTTGCTATTTAGTTTTTCTAATGCAGTGTTTATTACATGTTCGTCTATTATCGTTTCAAGGATATTGTACCGTGGCCTTTGGAAACGGTTGATTTTCCTCTCCATTCTTGGTTCATTGATTGTTGGCATTACAGAAATTATTGTATTGCAATTGATTACGTTCATTTTTTCAATTACCGTTGATGAAGCGATTGAGATTGCAGAATATCGCTTTCTTGGGATTGTTGTATCAAAACTTTTGGGGTTGGCAGTTTGCAATGGAATTCGAATCAAAAATATTTCTGCGCATAAACAATATCAGGAAAAAAAGAGTTACTGGATATTATTTATTTTGTTATTTACGGGATCCTTGGTTGCCGTCTTTTTAATTTTCAAGCTGACCTATGAAATTGGCACCACTGCCTACAATGGCTTAGCGGTTTTCTCAGCGTTTGCCTTGTTTTTTGGGACGATTTTTGCGCTGTATCTGTATGAACGTTTAGGCCGACAGAGTGTTCTGTTGCGAGAGCAGGAACAGTATGAGCAGCACTTAAAATCACAGCTCAAGCATCTCGATGAGCTGCTTATTAAGCAGAAAGCACTGCGCGGCTTTAAGCACGATGTGTCTAATCAGCTGGTTGCCCTGAAAGGCTACTTTGCCAGTGGAGATGCTGCTGGCGGCATGCGCCATGTGGACAGCCTGCTCCAGCGAGTCAGCGACATTGAAGCGGTGATCGACACCGGCAACATTGCTTTGGATGCGGTTCTCAGTACCAAGCAAACAATTGCTGAGCATAAAGGCATCGTTTTTGAGCACCATATTCGTATTGCGGAAAATCTGGCGGTTGATCCTGTCGATCTTTGTGTGATTTTTGGCAACGCGCTGGACAACGCCATCGAAGCCTGCGAGCGGCTTGAGACGGCCGACAAACGCATCGTTTTGGACCTGCGTCAGGAAGACAGCACACTGTTTTGCCAGCTGGCCAATACAGCGCCGCCGAGCAGCGACCACTCTCTGGCCACCTCAAAGCCGGATAAGGACAACCACGGTTTTGGCTTCGCCAACCTCACAGCCTCGCTGGAAAAATACGGCGGAGCACCGCTGGTCGTCTGGGAAAAGGGCTGGTTTACATTGAGCTTCCTGTTGTTTATGAGCGATGCGGGTCAGTAATTTGTCGTTGATGGTCACTTTATTGCGGCTTGTGCCACTTTTCGGCACAAGCCGATTTTTTATGCTAAGATTCAGCTACAACAAAGGAGAGTGTAATTTTTATGAGAAAAAACTACATTAGATTATTGCTTGTCATATGTCTTATGCTGTCATTAAGCGCGTGTGGTGCTAATTCTCAGGAAGAACTATCAGTTGCTGATGATGCTGATTATACAAGAATTACAACCAATAATGGTGAGGATTTTTATGTTGATGATAAAGTTGTTCAAGTGGATGATACACAAGCTGTTGATGCGAAAAAGATTACTGATGCTGTAGAAAGTTATGTACTCACAGTGCTCGATGGCCCATACCGTGGTCGAATCGGAGTAGTGGATGGTGATTTTATAAGCGCTCCTGGCTTAGAACAAGAATTGGACGCACGCATTAAATATATTGCTGCGACAGAAAAAAATCAAAATATTTCAGAGTGTGATCCATATTTACGCTTTGAAACCTTTGATATCCAAGACGACTGTGCAAAAGTCATTGTATCGTTTGAATTGAGAAATTCAAGCAACGATGAAGTCATGGCAGAAAACCATGAAGGATATATTTTTGTGAAAGATGGTAAATACTGGAAATTAGAAAATAATATTGTTGATACAGGAAAAGGTGGGGCTGATATATTGCGTCAGTTAGCAGACAATAAGGATGCTCAGGTGTGGCGTACAGAGTACTCATATACTCAACTGAAACGAAGCGACTATGAAGATGCATACGACTATAGCTATTACGTCAACGAAAATGGGGAGGTTGACATTGAAAAGAGTTAATATAATAAAGATGAAGGAGTACGCTTTATGCGTTGGCTAGAAAAGATTCGGCGTATTTTTGCCAGTGACAAAACGTACAGCAAGCGTGACAAGGCTGGGCTGGCACGAAATTCTCTGTGGGATGGTGTCTATGATCGTTCTAAAACGCCAAAAGATGGATGGGGTGCCATTCCGAAGGATTACAATGAAAAGGATCAAAAATAACGCCGATCGTAATCACAGCGCCTGCACATGTTCGGTAGAACGTGCGCAGGCGCTTTTGCTATGGTATACTAAAAGAAAAGCCGTCTGTTGCTTGTGCGGAGGGAACCAAGGGAGGGTTCACTGATGAATGACATGCGTAAATGGCGACGATTCTGGATGGTATCGAATGTGGTCCTTTTTGCAGTGGTGTTCCTTTTAGGGAATATGGTTGAGAGTTGGCAGAGCGGACTGACCAAGCTGATACAGTTTTACAATATTGTGGTCTGTGGTGTAACGCTGGTGTTCTTTTTACGCGATGGTCGCTATGGCCGCGGGATTAAGGTGATGCTGGCTGCTTGGGTGGTACTAGGCCTGATTTTGATGATTGCCATGCTGCTGGGACATTGGCTGATGGGCTGGGCGCTGCTCTATGTGCTTGGCTGCTTTATCCTGGCTGTGCTGATGGCGATTTATGATGCGGATTAGTTTTTTCTAGGAATAGGACACGCGCTGGAGGTTTCCGGCGCGTGTTTTTTATTGCGCTTGTGGAGGTCTTTTCATATAATAGGAACGTTGTCAAGATTGATGATAAGAAAGGGGAAACAGTATGTTTTATTTGCTTGGAATTTTGGCGGGCTGCTGTCTGCCGCTGCAGACGAGCGTGAACGCACGTTTGCGCGGGCGTACGGGGTCGCCGTACAGTGCCGCGCTGATTTCGTTTATTGTAGGTCTTGTTTTTCTGGCGCTGCTGCTTGTGGTTACTGGCGAAGGCGTGGCGCTGCCATGGGGGACGCTTTTTGAGCTGCCCGCCTGGATTTGGCTGGGTGGGGTGTGCGGCGTGATCTTTTTGACGCTGAACATTTTGCTCTTTCCGCGCATTGGCAGTGTGCAGACGGTGATTCTGCCAACCCTGGGGCAGATTTTGATGGGGCTGATCGTGGATAACTTCGGGCTTTTCCGTGGTGTGCAGGTGCCGCTGTCGGTGCTGCGCCTGGCAGGGGCTGTGCTGGTCATCGCTGGGGTAGTTATTGTCACGCTGGCAAAGGCGCGTCACAGCGAAGGCGCTTCGGCAGCGCGTGCACGCGGACTCATCTTCTGGCAGATCGCCGGTGTCGCTGGCGGCATGCTCAGCGCGACGCAAACGGCGGTCAATGGTTATCTTGGCAAAGCGATTGATTCGTCCTTGAAGGCGTCGCTGGTTTCTTTTCTGGTAGGCACGCTTTTGTTGGTCATCGTTTGCCTGTTCACGCGCGGCGTGAAGGAAGCGGTCATTCCTGGCAATCGTCCATGGTGGATGTGGATTGGCGGGGCCTTGGGGAGTCTCTATGTGCTCGCCAATGTGGTCATTTCCGGCGCCATTGGCACAGGTATGAGTGTCATCATTCTTTTGGTGGGTGCCACGGCAGGCGGCCTGGTGGTGGATCATTTTGGCATTCTTGGCGCGCAGCGTGCGCCGGTGAATGTGCGTAAGATTCTCGGGGTTGTCATTATGGTGATTGGCGCAGCCATGATCAAACTGTTATAGTATAGTTTTTGAAAAGCGCGTTTTTTGCGAAAAATCATACTAATCAAAAAGATTTTCAGCCGTTCACAAGGCTAAAAAAGATAATAAAAAAGTTTTATTTCCATATATTATTGTAAAGTTGTATTATAACAGATGAACAAAACACGAAAGTGTTCGAAAGAAAGAGAGGAATCATCTATGACAACATTCATTATTGGTCTCGTGATCCTTTTCGTGGGTGCTGCCATCTACGGGAAGTTTTGCGAGCATGTTTTCGGTCCGGATGATCGACAGACCCCTGCTTACACCAAGCAGGACGGCGTCGACTACGTACCGATGAAAGGCTGGAAGAACAGCCTCATCAATTTGCTGAACATTGCTGGCACCGGTCCTATTCTGGGGCCTATTCAGGGGATTTTGTTTGGGCCAATCGCCTTCATCACCATTCCTATTGGGAACATCATTGGCGGGGCCATGCACGACTATTTCTCCGGCATGATCTGCCTGCGTGACGGCGGTACACAGATGCCGGACATGATCCGCAAGTACAGCAACAAGGGCGTGTACACTGTTTATCAGATCTTCTGCAGTCTGTTGCTGCTGCTGGTTGGTGCTGTATTTATCTACACCCCTGGCGACATTGCAGCCACACAGGTCTTTGGGTTTGACGGCGCAGCAACGTCTGTGTCCACTTGGGTGATTTACGGGGTTATCTTTGTTTATTATCTGATCGCCACCCTGTTCCCAATTGATAAGATCATTGGCCGCATTTATCCAGTGTTTGGTGCGATTCTGTTGTTCTCTGCCATCGGGATTTTTATTGGGATCTTTGTCAAAGATTTCCCATTGCTCAACCTTTGGGACAACTGGAACGGTGCGATCTTTGCTTACGGCGACTATTTTGACGCCAACCACTTCATCCCAATTTTCTTCATCACGGTTGCCTGCGGTATTCTCTCTGGCTTCCACTCCACGCAGACGGCGATTATTTCCCGTACCATGAAGAGCGAACGCCAGGGCCGCATGACCTTCTATAACATGATGATCCTTGAAGGGTTCATCGCCATGGTTTGGGCTGCTGGCGCAATGGGCGTGTACAACCTCGGCCTGCAGGAAGGCAATGCTTCCCTCGCTACCGGCACCATCGGTGTTGTCTGCAAATATGTGCTCGGCAACGTTGGTGGGATCATCGCCCTCATTGGTGTCATTGTGCTGCCAATCACTTCTGGTGACACAGCGCTGCGCGCTCTGCGCATGTCCATTGCCGATGCGCTGCATTTGGATCAGAAATCTGTCGTTAAACGTGTCGGACTGGCTGCTGTGATTTTTGCGCTCGTTGCTGTCATTCTCGTTTTTGCAAAGAGCAATGCTGATGGTTTCAACATTCTCTGGCGCTACTTTGCATGGTCCAACCAGACCTTGTCGCTCTTTGCCTTCCTGGCCATCACCATTTGGATGTTCGAGACAGGCCGCGGCAAATATGCTTGGATGCCGCTCATTCCTGGCACCTGGTACACCTTCGTGACCGTGACCTACATCGTCAACGCCAAGATCGGCTTCAACGTGCCATGGACCGCTGCTTATATCATCGGCGTTGTCGTTGCTGCTGCGTACCTATTCATTTTGATCTGGTACGGCAAAAAGCGCGAAGCCCTCAAGGCACAGAAAAAATAATTCTGGATGTTATCAGCTCCACACCATGTTGTGTGGGGCTGTTTTTTTGCGCGCAAAATCTCACTGAATGAAAACTGGAAATCTGTCTGAATGAAAATCGAGAATCTCACTGAATGAAAACTGAAAATCTGTCTGAATGAAATTGCGAAATTTGACTGAATGGAGCGTTTTGTGAAGAAAGAACGCGTCTGTCCGGCGGTGGACAGGCGCGATTTTTTGTTTTGTGGCGCTTGTGGATTTTCTGTACAGAATATATGAGAAGCATTGTCACAAATTTATAAATAGCGTATACTATAAGATGGACAATGAACGAAAATGAGGTGAATGACATGGCAGATTTTGAATTGGTGGCGCCATTTGCGCCGACGGGCGATCAGCCGCAGGCGATTGATGCGCTCTTTGAAGGGCTGAATCTGGGCTATCATCGGCAGACGCTCTTGGGGGTCACCGGCAGCGGTAAGACCTACACCATGGCGAACATCATTGCCAAGGCCAACCGCCCAGCGCTCATTTTTGAGCCAAACAAGACGCTGGCTGCCCAGCTTTACAGTGAGTTTAAGGCGTTTTTCCCGAACAATGCCGTGGAATACTTTGTCTCTTACTACGATTACTACCAACCAGAGGCGTACGTGGCCTCAACGGATACTTATATTGAAAAAGATGCGCAGATCAACGAGACCATCGAAAAATTGCGCCACTCGGCGACGGCCTCGCTGTTGGAGCGCCGCGATGTCATCATCATTGCCTCTGTCAGCTGCATCTATGGCTTGGGTTCGCCGGAATTCTACCGCAACGAGGTGCTGAACCTGCGCCCAGGGCAGGAGATCGAGCGCGACGATGTGCTGCGCAAGCTCATCGAAATTCAATACGAGCGCAATGATATGGACTTTAAACGCGGGACCTTCCGTGTGCGTGGCGACTGCGTCGAAGTCATGCCGGCGTCGAGCAGTGAGCGCGGCATCCGCATTGAATTTTTCGGCGATGAGGTCGACCGGATTACTGAGTTTGATTACCTCACTGGCAAGATCGCTGGCGAGCGTGAGCATGTGAGCATTTACCCGAACACCCACTATGTCACCGATCCGGAATACCTCGACACCGCCATTGCCAATATCGAAAGCGAGCTTGAGGAGCGCCTGGCTGAATTCAAGCGCGAAGGCAAGCTCCTGGAAGCGCAGCGCCTGGAACAGCGCACCCGCTACGATCTGGAAATGCTGCGTGAAGTGGGATACTGCTCTGGCGTTGAAAACTATGCCCGTCCTTTGTCCGGCCGTGAACCAGGCAGCACGCCAGACACGCTTTTGGACTTTTTTCCGCCGGACTTCATCACCTTTATTGATGAAAGCCACGTGGCTGTGCCGCAGATTGGCGGCATGTTTGCTGGCGACCGCTCTCGCAAGGAAAACCTTGTCGAGCATGGTTTCCGCCTGCCATCGGCTTTGGACAACCGCCCGCTGCATTTTGAAGAGTTCGAAGAAAAGGTGCATCAAACCATCTATGTGTCTGCCACACCCGGTGACTATGAATTGGCGCACAGCCAGCAGGTGGTGGAACAGATCATTCGCCCAACAGGGCTTTTGGACCCAACCATTGAGGTGCGCCCGATTGCCGGGCAGATCGACGACCTCATCGACCGTGTGCGTGGCCGCATCACCCGCGACGAGCGTGTGCTTGTGACCACGCTGACCAAGCGCATGGCCGAGGACCTCACTGATTATCTCGTCAACGCTGGCATCGCGGCGCGGTATCTGCATTCGGAAATCAAGGCGCTGGAACGCATGGAGATTCTGCGCGACCTGCGCCTGGGCGAGTTTGACGTGCTCGTCGGCATCAATTTGCTGCGTGAAGGGCTGGACTTGCCGGAAGTGTCGCTGGTGGCCATCATCGATGCCGACAAAGAAGGCTTCCTGCGCAGCGAGCGCTCGATGATTCAGACCGTTGGCCGCGCTGCCCGCAACGCTCATGGTGAGGTCATCATGTATGCCGATGTCATCACCGGCTCCATGCAGCGCACCATCGACGAAACAGCACGCCGCCGTTCGCTGCAGATGGCTTACAACGAAGAGCACGGTATCGTGCCGCAGACGGTGCGCAAAGATGTGCGCGCCGACATTTCGCCGCTCAAGGCAGTGGCCGAAGAAACGCCGCAATACCTCAGCCGCGAAGTGCCTGCCGATGCCAAAGGCCGCAAACAGCACCTCATGCTGCTTGAAAAGGCCATGAAGGATGCCGCCAAGAACCTCGAATTTGAAATCGCTGCCGAACTGCGCGACGAAATCCGCCGCATTGAAGCAATGGACAAAAAGTAAAGGAGCATTATGGCTGAAAATATCATTCGGATCCGCGGCGCGCGGGTCCATAATCTGAAAAACATCGACCTGGAAATCCCACGTGACAAGCTCGTCGTCATGACGGGGCTTTCTGGCTCGGGCAAATCGTCGTTGGCTTTCGACACCATCTACGCCGAAGGCCAGCGCCGCTATGTGGAATCGCTGTCTTCTTACGCGCGCCAATTCTTGGGACAGATGGACAAACCAGACGTGGACGAAATCTCCGGCCTGTCGCCAGCCATCTCCATCGATCAGAAAACCACCAGCCGCAACCCACGTTCCACCGTGGGCACGGTCACGGAAATTTATGACTACCTGCGCCTGCTCTATGCCCGCGTAGGGGTGCCGCACTGCCCAAAATGTGGCAAAGAGATCCATCAGCAGAGCATCGACCAAATGGTGGACCAGGTCATGGCCCTGGAACCAGGCACACGCCTGCATATTTTGGCGCCTGTCGTGCAAAACCGCAAGGGCGAATTCAAGCAATACTTTGAACAGTTGCGCAAAAGCGGTTATGTGCGCGTGCGCGTCGACGGCGAGGTGCGCGATCTTTCTGAGGACATCGTCCTGAAAAAGAACAACAAGCATTATATCGAAGTGGTCGTCGACCGCATCAAGCTTAAAGACGGCGTTGAAAGCCGTCTCACAGGCTCCATGCAGGCTGCTCTTGAACTGGCCGAAGGCCAAGTGTGGGTCGATGCCGATGGCGAGCTGCTGCGCTTCAGTGAGCATTTTGCCTGCCTCGACTGCGGCATTTCCATGCCGGAGCTGACGCCGCAGCTTTTCTCCTTCAACAACCCGCTGGGCGCCTGCGAAACCTGCAGCGGCCTTGGCTCGGTGATGAGTTTCGACCTTGACCTTATCATTCCAGATAAGACCAAAAGCCTCAACGAAGGTGCGCTGGCACCTTGGCGCCGTGGGGCTATTTCCAACTACTACGAACAGCTTTTGTTCAGCCTCACTGATAAGCTGGGCATCGATCGTGACACCCCATGGAAAGACCTGCCAAAAGAGCAGCAGGATTTGATTCTCTATGGCGGCGATCATCCACAGGTGTCTTTCAACTACGTGAACATGTTCGGCGAAGAAAAAACCTATCGCAAACCTTACGAAGGCTTGATTCCAAACCTGGAACGCCGCCGTGTGGAAACCCACAGCGAAGCCAGCATGGAAATGCTCGAAGGCTTCATGCGCACCGACCGCTGCCCAGCCTGCAAAGGGCGCCGCCTGCGTCCGGAAGCGCTGGCCGTCGAAGTAGGCGGCAAAGCCATCTGGGAAGTCTGCGACATGACCATCGTCGAAGCGCTGGATTTCTTTGAACACATTGAGCTCAGCGAGCGTCAGCTGTTCATCGGGCGCCTCATCCTGAAAGAAATTGCCGATCGCCTGCGCTTTTTGGTCAACGTCGGTCTCACTTATTTGACGCTGAGCCGTGCGGCAGGCACCCTTTCCGGCGGCGAGGCCCAGCGCATTCGCCTTGCCACGCAGATCGGCAGCGGCCTGGTTGGTGTGCTCTACATTCTCGACGAGCCGTCCATCGGGCTGCACCAGCGCGATAATGAAAAACTCATCGCCACCTTGAAGCACATGCGCGACCTCGGCAACACCGTCATCGTGGTTGAACACGACGAAGACACCATGCGCGCCGCCGACTTCATCGTCGACATTGGCCCTCGCGCTGGCGCTGGCGGCGGTGAAGTGGTAGCCGCTGGCACACCGGAAGAAGTTGCCGCCAATGAACATTCCATTACCGGCGACTATCTCTCAGGCCGCAAGCGCATTGCTGTGCCAACAGAGCGTCGGCCTGTTGACAAAAAGCGCATGCTCAAAGTTGTTGGTGCCCGCGAAAACAACCTCAAAAACCTCACAGTCAGCTTCCCGCTCGGTGTGCTGACCTGTGTTACCGGTGTTTCCGGCTCCGGCAAGAGTACCCTCGTCAACGAAATCCTCTACAAGAGCCTGGCGCAGAAAATCTATCCGCAGTACAAAGGCGTGCCTGGCAAGCACCGCGCTATCGAAGGTTACGACCAGATCGACAAGATCATCAACATCGATCAAAGCCCGATCGGCCGCACGCCGCGTTCCAATCCAGCCACCTATACCGGCGCTTTTGACCAGATCCGCACCCTTTTCGCCAAGACCAAAGAAGCTCAGATCCGCGGCTACAAAGCGGGCCGTTTCTCCTTCAACGTCAAAGGCGGACGCTGCGAAGCCTGCAAAGGCGACGGCATCATCAAAATCGAGATGCACTTCCTGCCGGACGTGTACGCGCCATGCGAAGTCTGCAAAGGCAAGCGCTACAACCGCGAAACCCTGGAAGTCACCTATCGTGGCAAAAACATCTCAGAAGTGCTCGATATGACCGTTGACGAAGCCGTTGAATTCTTCGAAAACATTCCGAGTGTGTACAACAAAATCAAAACCATTCAGGATGTGGGCCTTGGCTATATCAAGCTCGGCCAGCCAGCCACCACCCTTTCCGGCGGCGAGGCACA
>JAXJBF010000022.1:0-22775 GCA_036303105.1 Peptococcaceae bacterium
AGCATGCGATAGGAATTTTTTGTTACCATGGTGCGTCCGTCCACGCCCATGCCGCCGATGGATTCAGTGACCCAAGTTGGATCGCCGCCAAAAAGCTCGTTGTATTCTGGCGTGCGCAAATGGCGGATCAAACGCAGCTTAATCACAAATTGATCAATCAATTCCTGAGCGCCTTGTTCGTCAAGGATGCCGCGTTCGAGGTCACGCTGAATGTAAATGTCGAGGAAGGTCGACGTGCGGCCGAGAGAGGTGGCCGCGCCATTGTTTTCCTTGGTGCCGGCAAGATAAGCCATGTAAAGGGCCTGCACCGCTTCCTGTGCTGTCGCTGCTGGGCCGGAGATGTCCACGCCATAACGCGCCGCCATCGATTTCATCTTGCCCAGCGCACGAATCTGCTCGCTGATTTCCTCACGCAAACGAATGCGTTCTTCGGTCATTGGTCCATCGGCGTTGCGCAGATCCTCCTGCTTGGCTTCGATCAGGAAATCCACACCATAAAGCGCCACGCGGCGATAATCCCCAATGATGCGGCCACGGCCATACGCATCCGGCAGGCCCGTCAAAAGCCCCGCGCTGCGTGCCGCACGCACACGCTGAGGATAAGCGTCAAACACACCATCGTTGTGTGTCTTGCGGTACTCTGTAAAATGTTTTTCGATCTCTGGATCAAGCGCATAGCCATACTGTTCCAACGCAGCCTTGGCCATACGCATGCCACCGTATGGATTCACGATGCGCTTAAGGGGCGCATCCGTCTGCAAACCAACGATGACCTCGTTGTCCTTGTCGATATAGCCTGGCGCAAAATTGTCGATGCCGGAAACGACGTGTGTCTCCACATCGATGATGCCCTTCTTCACCTCTTCAACGATGAGCGCACGGCATTTTTCCCATACGCGATCGGTACGCGCTGTGGTGCCTGCCAAAAAAGCATCATCGCCTTCGTATGGTGTATAGTTTCTTTGAATAAAGTTGCGCACATTGATCAGGTGGCGCCATTCACCGCTGCGAAATCCGTCCCAGGCTGGGCTTTTTGTCAAATCCATCATTGTTTACCGACTCCTTCCAGTCTTTCATCAAGTAGTTTTTGATAGTGTACCAACGCTGTCGCTGACAACGCCGGAACACCTTCTAACGCATACGGAAGATTGGAAACACGGTACTTTTCTCGGCCCAGTAAATGATAGCCAAGCAGCTCCACCTTTTGCACATTGCGAATGCCTTTGATGTAATCAGCGAGCGCGCAAATGTGGTCGTCGCCATCGGTCAAACCTGGCACAACGACATGACGCACCCACAGCGATACATCAGCTTTCTGCACAGCATCCAAAAAAGCCAAGGTACGCTCCATTGTGGTGCCCGTGATTTGCTGATAGCCTTCCGGCATAAAATGCTTCACATCATAAAGCACCAAATCCGTATTGGCTAAGATGGCATCGTAATCGCCAAGCCCGACACCAGCGGTGTCAATGCAGGTGTGCAGCCCAGCTTCTTTGCAAAGGCGCAGCGCCTCCGCAAGAAAGGCTGGCTGCTGCAGCGGCTCGCCACCAGAAAAAGTGACGCCACCGCCGCTGGCATCAAAATACGACTTGAAACGGCACAGCTTGTTGACGAGAGCCTCCGAAGTGATCACCTCACCACCATCATGGGTCCATGTGTCAGGATTGTGACAATAACAGCAGCGAATGCCGCACCCCTGTAAAAACACCACTGTCCGAATACCAGGGCCATCCACCAGCCCCATGCTTTCGATGGAATGAATGTGACCAACTTGCATAACCGCTCCTCCTTCCGAAATAAAACCAAAGAGCCGACCATCCGGGCTCCTTGGCGCCCAGACGGTCGGCTCTATCAGTTATACTTCACACGAGGTCTCTCGCTTATTTCCGTCAGTCATATAACTTGGCTTGAGTATAGCATGTTCATTTTGTGCTGGCAAGACAAATTTTCACGTGAAGCTTCAATTTTCTCCTGCAAAATCCCTGCAATAGCGTTCGCACAGCGGGTTGCAGAAATTTAACAGTCGGTCAGCAAGGGATAGTTGTCTTTCGCCATCTGCCAAACAGCATCGCCAAAAAGGCACAGCGTCACCGCCATGTCGTGGTCACACAGCCATCCTTCAATGGTCTCCACCGCCACGGCCAGCGCCTCTTCCAGCGGATAACCATACACACCAGAAGAAATCAACGGAAAGGCCACGCTTTCACAGCCAGCTTGCTCGGCCAGCACCAGCGAACGCTGATAACAGCTGGTGAGCGCCGCCCGCTCGCCATGGCTGCCGCCATGCCACACCGGACCAACCGTGTGAATCACATAGCGCGCCGGCAGCTGGTAGCCCTTCGTGATCTTTGCCTCGCCCGTTGCACAGCCGCCAAGTGTGCGGCATTCCGCCAAAAGCTCAGGCCCCGCTGCACGGTGAATGGCGCCATCCACGCCGCCACCACCCAGCAGCGAGCGATTCGCCGCATTGACAATGGCACAAACCTTCAATGTCGTAATATCTGCTTGTATCAACTGCAATGACATATCAATCGCATCCTTTCTCTGTTACAAAGCATCGCTAGGCTCTGGATCATAAAGTTCCATAGAAAATGTTATCATCCCACCCTCGCCAGACAGTGAAAAAACATTATCGCCTGCACTCAGCGAAATCTGAGACACCTGCCATTGTCGCCCATAATCATCCATCTCAACCAAAGGCAGTTCATCCATCATCAGCTGTTCGCCATCATTTTCAAGCCGCAATACCGCATCACTAAAATTATTTGCATCCTCCAGTGCATAAGTATAACGCAGCATCACTTTGCAATCTGTTTTCGCCGGAATGACCAAAATTTCATCGCCTTCAGCCGTCAACATTCGAGGTTCTCCTTGCCACGATACCATATATTGACCTGTTTCATTTTCCGTCTCCGATATACAGCCATTAAAAAGCAGAATTCCCATCAAAACTATAAAAGCCCATGCTGTACAACGTTTTCCTTTCATCAGGCCCACATTCCTTTCTTTACAGGCAAACGATAACACCATTTCTTTCACTTCAGTCCCATACCCAAAAAGATCACACTGTCATCGATTTTTCCAGCTGAATCGCTGTTTCCTTAAAGCCCAGCAAAACCACATCTTCTTTTATTTTATCAAAGCCATCCATCAACAACCACCGTTTCCTGCAAAACCATAGGTGATTCGCTTATGAATAAACTTGTCTTGCCCCATCGATTCTGCTACACTGCCAGCAAAGGAATGGACACGAAAGGAGAATACACATGAAAAGGATCAAACGTACTCTGAAAAAATGGTTTCCCTGGACGAAAAAGGAATGGCTTATTCGGCTGGCACTGACAATAGCCGTGCTTGCCGTATTTCATTTTGAAAATACTGGTTTTTTAGGCAATAACGTGACCATTCCACTGCGATTGGCATTCATCATCATCATCTGGTTGATCTGAACAACGACCATACAAAATGCCCCGTCCGCAAGACGAGGCATTTTTATTTATTCACTCATACGCAGCCGCTCCAGGAGCGCGCCATCATCTTCACATTGATGATACACCGCAAGCGGTACATATACGCACAACATCACAACAAGCAAACAAGCCACCAGCATCGGCAAAAGCGGCACCGAAAAGGCCACTCCCATATGGTTCATCGCCTGAAAGACAAGGGCTGTCAGTGCCAAGCCAACGGTCGCTGTGAGAAAAATAGAACCCAGCGCCACCAAGAGACCTTCCCGCATAAGCATCCCGCGCAGTTGAGCCGGTGTCATACCTAGGCTTTCCATGACTGCAAAGGACACTCGGCGATGCTGAACATTGGCCGCCATGGTGTTGACATAGTTGAGCACACCCACAACGAGGAGCAGCAATGCAATGGCTGCGCCGACTTCATTGAGATCGCCCTCGCTTGCCTGGATCGCTTCTTTTTCCTGCAACTGTGATTCATAGAACACATCACTCAGGTCTGGCAGTTTTTCCAATGTTGACAACACCTGGCGTTCCACTACTGTGTCATAAGGCTCTGCATAGTGAACCGTGAAACTGAGAATCAATGGCGTCTGCACCAACGACTCCAGATAGCTTTCGCTGACAATGAGACACGGACCAATGTTGCGTGAGCTGGAGAGATAACCGTCACCGCTCACAGCAGCAAGAGACAGCTGATGCGTCTCACCGTTCACCGTGAACGTTATCGGCGCTCCATCGGACACTGCATCTGGCAGTTGACTGCCGACCGTACTGATCAGACAGCATTCACCCGACAGAAACCGCTGCTGATCGACTGGCTCCGCCAGCTGCTGATTGATGTAATCAAATTCTTCTTCGTCGATGGCTTTGAGCATCCCATAATATCGTGACGGATCAGAGCGATAGTCAGCCAACACCTCATCATAAACAAGATACGGCCGCGAATCGCAGTAACCTTTCAGCCACTGCGCCATAAACGCCTCATCGTTCACGATGATGGGCACACCACGCACTGCATGCACCGCCTCCACACCATCGATGCCTGCAATGTCCTCAACAATGGATTCTTCCAGCAGCGCCTGATAAGATTGGACATTTTCCGATGTCCCGCTGTCGTTTCGCACAATCATGTCGGCGTTCCAATAAAGCGGCATGACATTACGCTCCCCTTGGCTGCTGATGATGGTCGTCAAACACAGAAAAACCGTTAAACTGATGGACAATGACAGCAACACCACCAACGTTTTGCGGCGATCTTTGCGCAGCTGATCCAGCGCCATCCCCCACAGCAACTGACGATGACGGCGCGCCTGAAAGGACACATGATTGGGCTGAACGCCACGCACCGCTTCCAAAGGCGAAACATTGGCCGCCATGCGCAACGGCGCACACATGCCAAGCACAACGGCCATCCCTACGCAAACCACCGTCAGCACAAGCACGAGCGGCTGAAACTGAGTGGTGATCAGTGATTCAGTGAGTTGCATTGCCTGAAGCAGTTCAGGCACGATGCAAAGTGCCGTCACCGCGCCCAATGCCAAGCCGATGACCATTGCCAGCACGATGACACTCAACAGCTGATGCATCAAAAGCCGTATCAGTTGGCGCTGTGTCATGCCAAGGGTTTGCAGCAGGCCATAGTAACGCGTTTTTCCAGTTGCAGACAAATAAAAAATATTGTAAACCAAGAGCGCAGCACTCAAACAAACGATGGCACTCAAACCGATAACGCCGAGCAATACTTTCCAGGAATTTTCTATATAAGCATGCGCCTGGAACGACTGATTGCCCTGAAGTGACAAGCCTTCCTGCAAATCCTGAAGAGTCGACGGCAGCACATAATTCTCTGCCAATTTGACAAGGAGAAAGCCGCTGTCGTCCAGCGTGAATCCAGATGCATCGAAAAACGCACGTGACACAAAAATCGGCGACGTGTCGCCATACCCATCCCAAATGCCGCTGATGGTGAAGGCTTTGGTCATCATACCCGCGTTGGTTTCAACTGTGGCTTGGAAGGTGTCCCCTAGGCCAAGATGATCCAGTCCGCATTGTGCCAAAGCATCACGGCTGACCATCACCTCATTGGCCGCCTGGGGATAATGCCCCTGCTGAGCCGTGATGACCTGATCCCGCTGAACGTTCCACAACGTCTCATCATACCAGATGAGACCAACACTCACGGTGTCATCCGCCTCGGTGCTTTGGACGACACCACTGTAGCAGCCTGCCCCTACGCTTTCCACACGATCGTTTTCCAATAGAGCTTGCTGCTGTGCAGTGGTGAACCCGTTAACCACCGCAACATCATAATCTGCGCCATACAAACGTGCATCCTGCAGGCGTCCCAACTGCAGATAACTGATCCCTGTCGTAAAAACGCTGAACACCAACAGCGTCGCCAAAGCTATGGTGATCAATAAAATAGCCACGCCACGTCGGTTGGTCCGGCGCTGATTCTTTGCCAACCGAACAATGATGGCACGGTTGTTATTTGCCAGCATCGTGGTCACCACCTTCGATAATGCGCCCGTCTCGCATCTCCACGATTCGATCGGCCAACTGCGCAATGTCCAAGTCGTGAGTCACAACGACCAGCGTTTGCCGCAGCTGTTCCGACAAAACCTTCATAAGGCCGAGCACCTCATGGCTGGTTTGTGTATCCAAGCTGCCGGTGGGTTCATCAGCAAGAATCAGCGCCGGACGAATCGCAAGCGCACGCGCAATGGCCACGCGCTGCTGTTCACCGCCGGAAAGCTGTGCTGGCATCATGGTACGCTTGTCAGCAATGTGCAGCTTTTCCAACAGGTGCATGATGAACGCTTCATCAATGGATGTGCCATCCAGCGCCAGCGGAAAGATGACATTGTCATACACGGTTAAATCAGGAATCAAATTGAACTGCTGAAAGATGAAGCCCACACGACGACGGCGGAAAAGCGCCAGCTGTGTGCGATTCATGCTGTGCAGTTCATTGCCGTCAACAATGATCTCGCCAGCCGTCGGCCTATCTAACCCGCCAAGCAGATGCAGCAGCGTCGACTTCCCGCAGCCTGATTTGCCGATGATGGCTGTAAAGCTGCCTGGCTGCACGGTAAAATTGATATTGTCCAGTGCATGCACAGGCACATCCCCACTTTGATAGATCTTGCTCAGATTTTTTGTTTGTACAATCGGCGTTGTCATAAAAGTCTCCTCCTTTCATTTGTTTTTAGTGTAGACAAGAACAATCACAAACCGTTCACAAAAAAAGAAAATCACAAAACTGTGATTTTCTCTGACTCATTCGGCAAATTCATGGTAAACACGCTGCCCTGCCCAGGTGTAGAATGAACTTCTATGTAACCACCCTGCATCGCCACAATTTTTCGCGCCACATAGAGCCCCAAGCCAGCCCCTTCGCTGTTGTGCACTTCCGGCTCACGATAGAAACGCGTAAAGATGGCGCCCTGGTGCGATGGATCAATGCCACGGCCATTGTCACGCACGTGAATCTGCGTAAACATCGGCAGCCTCTGCACAGCGAGCATCACCTGCCCGCCTGGCGCCGTATATTTCACAGCATTGTCCAACAAATTATACAGTGCTTCTGCGGTCCATTTTCGATCATGCGACAAAACCAGCGTATCATCTGCCTCAACGCTCAGCTTAATATGCTTTTGCTCCACCTTTAGCACCACCGCCGCCATGGCGTCGGCCAGCGTGTCCATGAGCAATGCTGGCTGCCTATGAATCTGCACCGCACCCGTTTCCAGGCGAGAAATCTTCACCATATTCTCCAAAAGAAACTGCAGTTTGTCCACCTGCTTCTCCATTTTCGGCAAAAGATCCGCCGTTACAACGCCACCTTCCATCTGTTCCAGATAGAGGCAGATGTTAGCCAACGGTGTCTTTGTCTGATGAGAAATGTCGGCGACCAGCGCCTTGATGCTCTCTTTTTCATCGGTTAACGCTGTTCGTTCCTGCTTCAAGACCTGTGACAGACGCAGCAAGCGCTCATTCGTATGTCCCCAAAGATCATCATTAGCAGCAATTGCTCCATCCAGAGACTTTCCGTCCAAAATATCGCCAACGGCTTCGTCCAACTGCTGCGCATAATGATAAACATCTTTCTGCATGCGCCGACAACGCAGCCACTGCCACAATGCAGCGCTGAAACACAGTAAGCCGAAAGCCAACGCCATCATTTCCATAAATATCCCATCCCATACACATTTGAAATATAGGTGTGCGACGCATCCTCCAGCTTTTTACGCAGCCGGCCAACGTTCACCGCCAGCGCATGACGGTCGCTCAATTCCACACCCACATCCCATAGCGCATCCAGCATCACCTGATACGTCAACAACTGGCCCTTATGGTCAATCAGAAGGCGCAGCAATTTTTGCTCCGTTGGCGTTAACCACGCGCTCTCTCCATTGCGTATCACTTTGCCAAGGTCGAAATCGATGACCAAATACCCATCATCCACAACAGATTCTGATTGAGGTACACGTCCCAAAGCCACCGCCACTTTCGCCAGCAGCACCTTCATAGAAAATGGCTTTGTCACATAATCGTCAGCACCCAATGCATAACCAGTGAGCACGTCCTCTTCCAAATCCCGCGCTGAAAGAAAAATCACTGGCACCGTGCGCCGCGCCTTGAGCCAGCGGCAAAACTGAAAGCCGTCGCCATCGGGCAGATTAACGTCACAAATTGCCAAGTCAAGGCTGCTTTCATCAAGCAGCGCCTGTGCATCAGCCATGGTCTGAGCCGGCAGCACCCGATGCCCTGCCTGTGCCAACGCTGCAGTAATGCTCTCATTGAGCGCGTAGTCGTCTTCCAACACCAAAATCATCGCCATCGCCATCACTCTCTCGCTTCAAAATCAAACAATGCCGCTTCGTAGTCCTGGACATAGTAGCGCAAGTTTTTGCGCCCGCGAACGATGATGGTGTGGCCCTCGGCTTCAAGTTTTTCCTGCTGTGCCGCCACACCGCCGGGATATTTCGGATTAAGTTCTCCCTTGGCTTTCAGGGTGCGCCAATAAGGGGTTTCGTCCTCTTCTCGCTGCGCACTGGCCCAGGCCGCAATGGAAACAAAGATGCCTGCCGTGATTGGTTCGGTAAAATCGGCATCGTTGTGACGCGCAAAGTAGGCGCGCAGCTCGCCAACGGTCGTCAATTTTCCCGAAGGCACGCGTTTCATCATGGCATCATAGGCCAGTGGCGGTGCGAAATACATCCGCTCACCGCCATACTTGGCGATGGTCTTTTCGTCGGTTACAATCTGCACCTTTGGCATGTCTTTGTTGTCATGCAGCATGGCATTAAAATCTTTCTTGTCTTCGTTGGCCATACGACCACCTCCTTGTTGCCCTCAGCATAGCAAACACACAACAGTCCAGCAATGAGACAGTTTGAAAAAATGAACGATACAACAAAATTGTTTTATTGCACATTGACAAAAATTGCACTGTCATCAATTTTCTCAAGCTGAACCGTCGTGTCCCGGAATCCCAGCAACGTCAATCGCTTTTTGTCCTGCACGATATAGCCAATGGTCGTCTGGTCGTCAACAGTGAGTGCATAGATGCCTGTATCGTTGTCTTTTTCGATAGGTTCATAGTTGCCTTCTTCGTGAACGCCTGCCTGGTTGTAAATGGTGAAACGATCCTGCTGAAGGACCACGTATAGATTGTTTATATCCGGTTCATTGCCAGCGCTGTAGGTGCCCAGTGGGCTGTAATGCAGCGTCGTGACATGTCCCAGCATGAAAATGCCTATTGCTGCAACGATCACGCCAACTATCTTAACCACTTTCCTGCTCATATGTCTCACCTTCCTTGGATTTTCAAGCATTCTCCAGCATAGAGATACCAGCAGTCATCAATCGTCCGCGTAAAGCGCTTTGCCAAATCGATAGGCTTCCTGCAAATGAGGGGTGGCCGCAATCTGAGACGGCCCATTGGTGTCGCCGCAGCCGCCAGCCAGCAACCGACCTTTGTCGTGAAAGCCAATGTAATTTACAACCGCCCATTGGTAGTATCGTTCCGCCTGTTCGAACGTCCAAAAATAATCGTCGGCGGCAGTCATCAATAAAACACTGTCGTGCACGGGATAGCGTTCATAGCGACCTTTCGGCGGGTTCGGATCCTCCTCTGCCAGGCAATAGAAGCGTTCGATGAAGGCTTTGAGCCGCGACGAGATGGTCCAGAAGTACAGCGGTGAGGCAAACACCACGCAATCGGCTGCTTTGATTTTTGGTGCTATGTCATTGAACGCGTCTTTTTGCACGCATGGTTTTCCATAGCGGCAAGCGTTGCAGCCAAGACAACCGCGCACCTCCTGTTTCAGCAGGGACACGAGCTCCACCTGATGGCCCGCGTCGCGCGCGCCTTGAACAAAATTCGCCACCAACTGAGCGGTGCTGCCCTGCGGGCGGCCGCCGCCTTGCACAACAAGAATCTTTTTCATGCGTCCTTTCCCCTTTCTTCCGCTGCTACAGGCGCCTTCTCGGCTTCCGCCTCGGTCGGTTCGCAACCAAGGTGCCGCTGGCACCTGCTCACCCATTCGCGTTGGGAATAGATGCAGCCGCAATAATGCTGACGGTAAATGTCCCATTCGCGGCAGAGCACGATGGAGCGCTGATAGCCGCCGCGTTTCTTGAAATCGTTCGGCAGATGCGCAATGCCCACTTTTGCAGCGATGTCTTCGCCAATGGCGTTGATGCGCTCGGCATTTTTATACGGGCTGATGGAAAGCGTCGTCATGAAATAATCACAGCCCAGCTCTTTCGCCAAGGCAGCGGCGGCCTCCATACGAAAACGGTAGCAGGCAAAGCAGCGTTCGCTGCCTTCTGGCAAATGGGTCAGCCCGCGCACCGCCTCAGCATAACGGCGCGGGTCGTAGTCGCCTTCGATGAGATCAATGCCATGCGGCGCATTGATATGCGCAATGACGCGCCGCTGTTCAGCAAGACGATGGTCGTATTCGGCACGTGGTTGAATGTTCGGGTTGTCGTAAAAAACGGTGATTTTAAAAAACGGCGCCAGATATTCCAACACATAACTGGAACACGGACCACAGCAGCTGTGCAGCAGCAAATGCGGAACACGGCCATCCTTCTTGAGATCACGCAAGATGCGGTCAAGTTCTTTCTGGTAATTGCGAGGATTCATGAACAATCTCCCTTTCCTAATGCTACTCTTTATTATACACGGCGGCTGTTGGCTGTGCTATACTGAAGAAAAACCATCAGAGAGGAAGAAGCAACATGGGAAAATCTCTCGTTCTCGCAGAAAAACCATCCGTTGGCCGTGAACTCGCGCGTGTGCTGGGCGTTGGCGGCAAACACAACGGCTATTTTGAAAACAATACATACATCGTCACCTGGGCACTGGGCCACCTTGTCACACTGGCCGATCCAGAGCATTACGGCGAAGAATACAAAACCTGGCGCATGGACACGCTGCCGATTCTGCCAAAACACATGGACCTGGTGGTCATCCCACAGTCAGGCAAACAATTCCGCACGGTTTCCAGCCTGATGAAACGCAAAGATGTTGACGACATCGTCATTGCCACCGATGCTGGGCGTGAAGGTGAGCTCGTGGCGCGCTGGATCATCGACAAAGCCCATGTGAAGAAGCCAATGCGCCGTCTCTGGATCTCCAGCCAGACGGACCAGGCCATTCGTCAAGGGTTCGCCCATCTCGAGCCAGCCAGCAAGTACGACAACCTCTACCGCTCCGCCCAGGCGCGCAGCGAAGCCGACTGGGTTGTGGGCTTCAACGTCACCCGTGCCCTCACCTGCCGCTACAACGCCCAGCTTTCTGCCGGCCGTGTGCAAACACCAACACTGGCCATGATTGTGCAGCGCGAACGCGCCATCCGCGATTTCAAAAGCCAGCCTTACTACGAGGTGCAGGCAAGCGTGGACGGCATGCGCCTGCTCTGGCAGGATAAAAATAAGCGCACCCGCTTCAGCGATAAGAGCGTTTGCGAGCGCATTGTGCGCACCTGCAACAAGCAGAACGCCACCGTTACCGCCCTTGATGCTCAGAAAAAGCGCACCGCACCACCAGCGCTCTATGACCTCACCACCCTGCAGCGCGACGCCAATGCACGCTATGGATTCAGCGCCAAGCAAACGCTGCAGATCATGCAGCGCTTGTACGAAGAGCACAAGCTGCTCACTTACCCGCGCACCGATTCCCGCTATCTGACGAAAGACATCGTTGCCACCTTCCCCGAACGCCTGCAAGCGCTCACATCCAATGGCTACGGTGACGTGACCCGTCTCATCCGCGCCGAAAAGCGCTCCATTACGCCAAGCTGCATCAACGATGCCAAGGTCAGCGACCATCACGCCATCATCCCGACAGAAGAACGTCTCAGCAAACACAGTCTGACCAGCGACGAGCGCCGCATTTACGAGCTTGTCGTCAAACGCTTCCTGGCCAACTTCCTGGGTCCTTACGAATACGAACAGACCCGTGTTCATCTCGATGTCAACGGTGAACACTTCACCTGCCATGGCAATGTCACCGTTGATCTTGGCTGGAAAGGGCTCGATCTCATTGGCGATGACGAAGACCAGGAAGAAGATCACAGCAAAAACCGTTCACTGCCAAAGCTCACAAAGGGCCAGACCTTAAAAGGCGTGAACGTGAGCATCCGCGAAGGACAAACCAAACCGCCAGCCCGCTTCACGGAAGGCACCCTGCTGGCTGCCATGGAAAATCCGCAAGCCTTTGTCGACGACAAACACGCGCAGAGCGTACTCCACAAAGCTGGCGGCATCGGCACCCCAGCCACCCGTGCCGACATCATTGAAAAATTGTTCAAAAGCTTTTATGTGGAAAAGCAGGGGCAGTCGCTCGTGCCAACCAGCAAAGGCGTGCAGCTCATCGACATCGTGCCCGACGATCTCACCTCGCCGCTGCTCACCGCGCAGTGGGAAGAACGTCTGGAAGCCATCGCCCGTGGCAAAGAAAAAGCCGCTGCGTTCACAGGCGACATGCGTCAGTTTGCAACGGCCCTCGTTGACGCTGTGAAAAACTCCGATAAGCAGTATCGCCACGACAACCTCACCCGCACCCCGTGCCCAGAATGCGGCAAGTTCATGCTTGAAGTCAAAACCAAGAAAGGCAAGATGCTCGTCTGCCAGGACCGCGAATGCGGCTACCGCCGCAGCCTCGAGCAAACCTCCAACGCCCGCTGTCCAAAATGCCACAAACGCCTCACCGTCGTCGGCGATGGCGACAAACGCATCTATTCCTGCACCTGCGGCTTCCGCGAAAAGTTTGACCGCTTCAACCAGCAGCTCAAGGCCAAACGCAACACCTCCAGCAAACGCGACGTGCAAAACTACATGCGCAAACAACAAAAACAGGAAAGCATCGGTGCCAACGCCTTCGCCGACGCCTGGGCCAAAGCGCTTGAGAAAGACGAATAAAAATAAGAGCGCAGCATTCTCGCAAAAGCGAGGATGCTGCGCTCTTATTTTATCCCACATTATCCATCAGCTGGTTATACAGTTCTTTGGTGGCTGAGGAGTCTTCAGCATTGATGACGAGGGGCTGGCCGTTGACGTCCATGGTGATGCAGGCATCGCAGTCGGCGTGGGTGTAACGGGTGTAGCTGCCGTAACGGTCATTTTCAAAACTGCCCAGGGCATAACGCAGGTTGCCGAAGCCTTTGGTGCGTGTGCCGCCATCCGCAGATGGCTCTTGCGCATAATAAGTCACATCGGTGATGTCATCATAGGGAATGGTACGGTCCTTCCATTTGCTGGTGGTGATTTCCAATGCGTTGTCGCCGCAGGTGATGGTGAGGTCGCCGGTAAAGAGCGTCCAGCCAGTGAACGCAAGAGTTGCAGCGATGAACACAGCGATAGCAATGACGCCTTTCCGTGAAACAGGGCTGGCGGTCACAGTGCCAGCGGCGAGCTGCTTGCGATAAAAATGATATGAATACCACATTGGCAAAAAGGCCAGCACCAACACCACCACGATAAACAGAAGCAGCGTCACATCGCTGTCTGGAAAAAGCGCACAAATCATGCAGAGAAGGCCGCCACCGACCCAGACTTTGCCGCCAAAACGATGGGTGGCGTTCCAGTTGTCTTCGTTTTCCAGCGTCCATTTCACGCGAATGCCAATGGTGCTGTTCTGACGGATCTTTGGGAAAAGATTTCCACAGATGAGGAAAAGCAAGCCAAAGCTGAGGAGAAGCACCACCATAAGCACCGTGTAGGAATCGAGCCCTATTTCCACAAGATGCTGCACACTGCTGCTGACCAGCGAGGTCACCGGCATCACCCAGAACACCAACGCCAGCACGCGTGGATGTTGTTCAGCGTTGGCTCGGTCGCGCAGCACAAAAAACATCAACAGCCAATGGGTCACCAGAAAATAAAAGCACAACGCATCCAGCTGCCGCAGCAGCACACCGTCCAGCAATGCTGGCAGCACAATCATCAACGACGTCAGCAGCAGCTGTTCCTTATACGCCATCATCGACAGTTTCATGGTTGGTCTCTCCTTTCAGCGTCGTCAGCCACAGCATGACTTCTTCCAGCACAGACGCATTCAGTTCGTAGTAAATGTACTTGCCTTCGCGATGGTCGCGGATCAAGTCCGCTTCTTTGAGTACATTGAGGTGCCGCGAAATAGACGCACCCGTCACAGAAAAGTGGCTGCCAATCTCGCCGGCGGACAAGCGTCCGCCTTTCAGCAGATTGAGAATGTCACGCCGAATCGGATCGGCCAACGCTTTTAAGGTCGTTTGTAAACTCATTGTTCTGCCCCCTTCATTTAACATTTAGGTTAATTGTTAAATATAATCTACCATTTTTCTCTGCCCTTGTCAAGGGTGTGGAGCCTTGACCGTCTTGCCATTCTTCGTTATAATAATCCTGCACCTGGAAAGAACCTGTGTGTCGACAGTTCATTGGTACCATCCTGTCGTTAAACAAAACTAGGGCTGTTTTTTCATGCACTTTTTCCGGCGCTGCCGGACGAGAATATTGAAAAGGCCCCGTGGACCAACAACCACGGGGCCTTTTTTCACGGAGGCTATCATGTATTATTTAAAAACGAAGCAAAGCTTTGACGCTGCCCATTTTCTCAAAGGCTACGACGGAAAATGCAGCAACATCCACGGCCATCGCTGGCAAGTGGTGGCACAAATTCGCGCCACCGATCTTTCAGAAGAACCACAAACGCGCGGCATGGTGGTGGATTTTGGTGATCTCAAAGCGGCATTAAAAACCATCTGCAATCACTTCGATCACAGTCTGATTTACGAAGCTGGTTCTTTGCGTCCGCTGACGCTGCAGGCGCTGAACGAGGAAGGCTTTCGATTGGTGGAAGTGCCCTTCCGCCCGACTGCCGAACACTTCGCCCGCCACATCCATCAATTGTTGAAAGCACAAGGGTACACCGTTGACCGCATCGAAGTTTACGAAACGCCAAACAACTGCGCCATCTATGAGGAGGAAGCATGAAGGTCGTCGAAACATTTATCAGCATCAACGGCGAAGGGCCACGTGCTGGCGAACTCGCTCTCTTTGTACGCTTCCAGGGCTGCAATCTGCGCTGCAGCTATTGCGACACCGCCTGGGCCTACGCACCGGACTGTCCCTATGACGAACGCACGCCCGATGCCATCTGCGCCGACATCCTCGCCAGCGGCATCACCAATGTGACATTGACCGGCGGTGAGCCGCTCTTGCAGCCAGAAATGCCGCAGTTGCTCACCCTTCTGAGCCAGCATCCGAACCTGCGCGTGGAAATTGAAACCAACGGCGCCATCGATCTGACGCCATTCTGCGGCCCATCGCGTCCGGTCTTCACCATGGACTATAAGCTCCCCTCCAGCGGCTGCGAATCCGCCATGCGCATCGACAATTTCGCACTGTTAGAAAATGACGACACGGTAAAATTCGTCTGCGGCAGCCAGGAGGATCTGGCGCGCGCCGAGGACCTGATTCGTGAGCATCAACTGACAATGCGCTGTCACGTTTACCTCAGCCCTGTTTTCGGTGCCATTGCCCCGGTCGATATGGTTCAAACGATGATCGACCATCGGCTCAATGATGTGCGCCTGCAGCTGCAGCTTCACAAATTCATTTGGGACCCGAACCAACGCGGCGTCTGACTTTTTATTAGTTTATCACAAAGGAGACTTTTCCATGAAAAACGCACTCGTACTTACCAGCGGTGGTGTCGATTCCACCACTGCACTCGCCCTCGCCATTGAAAAATACGGCAAGGACCACGTCATTGCATTATCCATCTCTTACGGTCAAAAACACAGCAAAGAAATCGAAGCAGCCAAGGCCGTTGCCCGCCATTATGGCGTGAAACAGCTCTTTCTTGACCTCGGCCTGATCTTCCAATACAGCAATTGCTCCCTTTTGCAGCAGTCCACCGAGGACATTCCCGAAGAAAGCTACGCTGAGCAAATCGAAAAGACCGGTGGGGAAACACCAGTCAGCACCTATGTGCCATTTCGCAACGGGCTCTTTCTCTCCGCTGCTGCCAGCATTGCGCTGAGCCGCGATTGTGAAGTGATCTACTACGGCGCTCACGCCGACGATGCCGCTGGCTTTGCCTATCCGGACTGCTCCCCAGTGTTCAACAACGCCATGAACACCGCTATTTATGAAGGGTCTGGTCACCAGCTGCGCATCGAGGCGCCATTTGTGAATAAGAACAAATCCGACATTGTGGCCATCGGCCTCAAGCTTGGCGTGCCTTACGAGTTGACCTGGTCCTGCTACGAAGGCGGCGACAAGCCTTGCGGCAAGTGCGGCACCTGCATCGACCGTGCCGCAGCCTTTGCCGCCAATGGTGTCGCCGACCCTGCCCTTGCTGACTAAGAAAGGAGCCCTTCCATGTCCAGAGAAAACGAAGATCTAACCCTGCTCGGCAATCAGAACGTCACCTATCACACCGATTACACCCCGGACATTCTCGAATCCTTCGATAACAAACATCCGGAAAACGACTACTTTGTCAAATTCAACTGCCCAGAATTCACCAGCCTTTGCCCAATCACTGGCCAGCCAGACTTTGCCACCATTTATATTTCCTACGTGCCGGATCAAAAGCTCGTGGAAAGCAAGAGCCTCAAGCTCTATTTGTTTTCCTTCCGCAACCACGGCGACTTCCACGAAGACTGCATCAACATCATCATGAACGACCTGGTGCGTCTGCTTGATCCAAAGTACATCGAAGTATGGGGCAAATTTCTGCCACGCGGCGGCCTCTCCATCGACCCATACTGCAACCATGGCAAGGCAGGCACCAAATGGGAAGCCACCGCTGCCCAACGCCTGGCTTGGCACGATATGATGCCAGAAATGGTCAACAACCGCTAAAAAAATGTGGACTGCATGCTTGCAGTCCACATTTTTTATTTGTCATTTAAACGCACGTCCATTTCAATCCATGCTTCGTTGCCCCAGGTAGAGTCGGAAGCACCGATTTCATGAAAGCCGAAATCACGGTACATGCCCACGCGATGCGACAGACAGGTGAGAATGACACGTTTGGTGCCGCGCGCCTGTTCACGCTGGAGATACTGTGCCATCATCGCGCGTGCCAGGCCTTGGCGGCGGTACTCTGGCAGCACATTCACGCCCAGAATCATGACATTGCAGCCCTCGGGATTGTGTAGATTGGCATCGGTATAGATGGCATCGCGCAACGTTTCATCATTGGTTGCCAGCCCATCAATAAAACCAGCAATTTTTCCTGTCGCGCGATCCACCGCCACAAGGAACCAATCTGCAGCAACAGCCACGCGCGCACGCATAATCTCTGGCTTGCATGCTTCATGGGGCGGAAAACAGGTGGTTTCAATCTCTACCGCCTGTTCAGCCTCCTCCGGCAAAATGCTGCGAAATATAAAACGATCATTCCGTGCGCCATGCGCTGCTGCACAAGAGTCATGATTGCTCATTTTTAGTTAGCCTCCTATAACACATCAAGTAATCTTTATGATAGTAGATTTCTGATGAAAAATCAAGCATTGCATGCCAATGTCAAATGAGACCATGGCACACAACGCTGGATCACCGTGATCAGATCATCCATCGTTGTCTCACAATCGCGCACCAGCCATTCGTTGATGATGGCCATCAATCCTGAAATGTAAAACCGCATCACATAGGTGCGTTCCCATTCAGGCACTTGCCAGCGCCTGAGAATCGGTGCAAACACGTAATGGTACATTCGCTCATAGGTGTTCGCTGTGTGCAATGTTCTCAAATGCTTCAATGCGGTCTGAAAGAGCCGCTTATTGTCCTTGATATACTGCAGATAAGGCATAAGATACTCTGGCGTCACCAGGTTGAGGTCATCCAATGGGCAATCTTCCAGCTGTTTCAGCAGTTCTTCACGCGCAGGATCGTAATAGGCGCGAAACTGTCGATTCATGTAAGCCACGCTTTCCGCCAACAGATCTGCGATCGTTTCATAATGCAGGTAAAACGTCGAACGATGAACGCCCGCTGCTTCACATACTTCCTTCACAGTGATATAAGCAAAGTCTTTCTTGGACAACAATTCCAAAAAAGCCTGATCCATGCGCGCCGCGGTATGCTGATATTTGCTTTCTGCCTTGTCCATCGTTTCTCCTCTCCAGCCCCAGGCTTATTGCTCGCTGATTTCGCGCGCAAGCCGAATAATGTCGTACGCATATTTCTGCTTGCCATTAGCCATCAGCCGCTTATACAGCGGATAGTTCAGGCCCATCGCAGCCAGACCAACGATGCCAATGAGCACCCCCAACACAAACATCGCCTGACTGCCGCCACCGATCACCTGCATCGATAGGCACATGCCCACGCCTGTGATCAATGCCGCAATGATGCCAAAAGTGTAAGTAAACACCGTTGCTGGCAATTTGGCACGCGCATCCAGCTTGCGCAGGGCAATCACCTTCGACGTGTCTTTAGGTGCGTATTCATTGGCGAGTTGTTCTGCAAAAATCTTATCGGTATTCATGTTGTATTGCCTCCTTGTGATTTGATGCTTTTACTTTATCAAAATCACCGAAAAAACAGAACGACACCCATAACATCTTGTGTTGATTTGTACGCTGCATGCATTATATCATGTTCCGTTTCCTGAAAAAGCAAAAAAGCGTTTGCGCCTGCAAACGCTTTTTCTGACTCAATCCGCCAACAGACCAGCTTGCAGCCGCGTCTTCAGGTCAAGTACCTTATCGTGAATGGCTGCAATGGTAGCCAGAAACACCTCATCGCTTGCACCCGTTGGATCTTCCAGGCCCCAGTCTTCACGATGACGGCATGGCAGCTGCGGACACTGCACATTGCAGCCCATTGTCACCACCACATCCACCGCAGGGATCTCTGACAACAGCTTGCTGTGCTGCGTTGTGCGCATATCAACACCATACTGCTCCATCATCAAACGCACTGCATCCGGATTGATCTGCGGCACAGTCTCTGTGCCTGCCGAATAACTCTCAAATATGTCCGCCGCCAATAATGTTCCCAACGCTTCGGCGATCTGGCTGCGGCAAGAATTATGCACGCACACAAAAGCAACCTTTGGTTTCTTAGGCATGGCTGCCTCTTGCTTTCTCGATGAGGGCTTTCACCTCATCCTTTTTCAGCACTTTGCCATAAGACACCAGCTGCCCGTCTACCACCAGCGCTGGCGTGGTCATGATGCCATACGCCGCAATCTGAGCAATGTCGGTCACATAAGAAACCTCTTCATCCAGCGCCATTTCGGCAGCGGCTTCGCGTACAACCTGCTCCAAAGCGTGGCACTTGGCACAACCTGTGCCCAGCACGATGATGCCCTTGCCTGTTGGCGCCTGCGCACTGTTGCTGCACGATGCAGCAGCATTGCCACAGCAGCAGCTTTTTTCATTGTCTTTCTTCTTACCAAATAATCCCATGATAATGACCTCCTAGATTAAAACATACTGTAATCCATTAAACAAATAACCAACTAAGATAATGCCGATCGCACACACAGCAATGAACAACGCCAAAAGCTTCGGCTTCACAGCCTTGCGCAGCATGACTAGCGATGGCAATGACAACGTCGTAACCGCCATCATAAATGCCAGCACCGTGCCCAACTGTGCGCCCTTCGCCAGCAACGCTTCAGCAACAGGGATCGTGCCAAAAATATCCGCATACATCGGTACACCAACCAGGGTCGCCAGCACCACACCAAATGGGTTATCACTGCCGAGTACCAACGCGACCCATTCACCAGGAATCCAGTTATGAATGATGGCGCCAATGCCCACACCAATTAAAACATAAGGGAACACTTTCTTAAACGTGCCCAGCATCTGTTCTTTCGCGTAGAGCAAACGGTCTCGTTTCGTCAGTTCCGGCGAAGCAAGGTCCACATTACCAGCGGACATGATGAAATCTTCCACATAACGCTCCATGCGCAGCTTTTCGATGATGGTTCCGCCGATCACCGCGATCACCAAGCCCATGATCACATAAATCACCGCCACCTTGGCGCCAAAAATGCTCATGAGCAGAACCAAACTGCCCAAATCCACCATTGGCGATGAAATCAAAAACGAAAACGTCACGCCCACTGGCAATCCAGCGCTGGTGAATCCGATGAACAGTGGAATCGACGAACAAGAACAAAACGGCGTCACCGTCCCCAGCAAAGCCGCAAGAATGTTTGCCCAAATGCCATGAAATCGCCCCAGAATACGCTTGCTGCGCTCTGGCGGGAAATAGCTCTGAATGTAGGAAATCACAAAAATTAAAACCACCAGCAGAATTGTGATCTTTACCACATCATAAATAAAAAATTGTACGCTGCCGCCCAATCGACCATTGATGTCCATCCCCAGCGCCGACAACACATTGCCAATCAGCGCATTGAGCCACTTCATGCCCAACAGCTGATTTTGAATAAAATCCCATACAACCATAGTCTTCACCTCAACCCGCCTAATACATCAATTTTTTTTGATGTATTAGGCCGAAATAAACGCCATCTCTCTCAGATGGCGTTTTATTTTACTCAGCAACAACAAGATCCCTGCTCTGCATCGGGTGTGGTCAGCTGCTTCAGCAATTTAATGGCAGCCTCCTGGCCAGCAGCACTCAGACGGTAGTGCGTCCACTTGCCTTCCTGCCGGCTTTCCACAATGCCAGAATCACAGAGAATCTTCATATGATAGGAGAGACCAGACTGTGTCAAGTTCAGCGGCTCTTGAAGCACACAGGCACATTTCTCCCCGCTGCGCAGCTGTGCCAGAATTGCCAGCCGCTTCGGATCACAAAGCGCCTTAAACACCTTCGCCTGTTCCTGATACAATGTCTCCATGCTCTCACCTCATATCAAAATATTTTGATGCGTTTAGTGTACCAACGAACCATCACTTTGTCAATAGCCGAACAAAAATAATACGCGAAAACATCTTCGTCATTTATGAATCCAATACAACCGTCACCATTCTCTTGGCAGCTTATAGCAACATATATTTTTTCAATTCCTGGCGCTTGGTGATTCCCAATTTTTCTTTGATAATAGACAGATATTGTTTAACGGTATTCAATGAGATATTCATATGTTCTGCAATCTCCTGATTGGTCCAGCCACGTGCTGCCAGCATAGCAATGGCAAATTCCGTAGTTGACAAATTATCCGCTACGCTGCTGTCCGTGATCGGATTATGAATCTGACGCCAACCCCAAGAAAAACGATAGGTAATATTAATGATGCGTCGAAAATCATCGGGCCAGTCCTTTTTGAAGACCGATTCCAGCATACCGCCCAAAAGGCCATGATGTTCGCCAAAGGCTTCAATAAGATCATCCGGTTGAGCCAAAGCCCACGCATCACGTAAATGCCGCTCGGCCACATCCACTTGTTTCAAGCTCATATAGTTCATTACTGCAGCCAAATGTAAATAAATGGCTGAGATTGGGTAATTGGAACCACCCATTGTGAGCGCTGCTTCAATGATGCCGCAGCTTTTTTCATAATGACCTTGTAAATATAAATAATGCGCCTGTACATAGAGCGCAAAGGCACGCAGCCCTGGCGGCAGCAGAGGTGCAAAGTCCTGAATCGCTGGCAATCGTTCTGACACTGGTAAATGCAACAACACCGCTATGGCAAATGCAACAAACGCCAACTCTGCACGTGACTCCGGTGCAACCTTTGTTGTATCGGCTAACAATGCATTCACCGCCTTCAAAGCGCGTCGGGCCTGTCGAATCTGACCTGTCGTCAAGTTTGCATAACCATAAATCCAGCAGGCAGAAAGACGTTCTCCAATATTCGAACTGGTAAGATAATCACCGGCTATTTGAATAGCCATTTCTGCCTGCCCAGTAAAATAATAATACTCCGCCCAAGCAATGTTCTTCTGTGATTCTGAGGCAATAATGTTTACCGCCTCCAAACCATTGCCTGGCAGAAATGGCGTATTCATCAATGGCATCATCATACTATCAACATCGAATGGATTGACAAGCAACACTGTTTCGTTGAGTTGACCCTTGCCCTGTCTGGGATCAGCAGGTTTTAATGTTTCTTTAGGAATCAGCCAGGATGATCCCAACTTTTTTGCTCCCGTAATACGATTTTCTAAACAATATTGCTGAACACGACGTGGGGATATTTTCCATTTTTCTGCTGCCTCTCGTACAGTCATATACGTCATACGTGTTCCTCCTCATCCTTCTAACTTCTTATTTATAGTATATACACGCGAATACATCGTTTCAACAAATAGATCAACCCACATAAGCAACGCAAAAAGGACATCCACACAATCAAATGCAGATGTCCTTTTTAGATTACCATAAAAATTTAAGCGTCAAGCAAAGTACTCGCATTCATAAGCACTGTCGCTGCCTGTGCACGTGTTGCTGTTCCCTGCGGTTCCAAGGTATTCATACTCATGCCATGGATGAGGCCCATGTCCACTGCCCAAATCACAGAGTCTTCTGCCCAAGCGCTGACCTGATCGGCATCACTGTAGCCGCTGAGGTCTCCGCTGCTCTCTGTTGGAATCCCTTTGTACTGCGCGTAATTGCAGAGAATCGCTGCCATTTGTTCACGGGTGATGGCAGCATTTGGCTGGAAACTGCCATCGTCCATGCCGTTGACGATGCCGTTGGCCGCTGCCCAGTTCACTGCTTCAGCATACCAGTCGCCATCGTTCACATCGCTGAAAGTGCTGCCTTCCATTGCAGGGCTGCCTTCCAAACGATGCAGCACAGACACAAGCATGGCCCGGCTAAAGCTGGTGTTTGGTTCAAAGGCAGTGACGCTTGTTCCGGTCATAA
>JAXJBF010000023.1:0-7200 GCA_036303105.1 Peptococcaceae bacterium
GCCACCTACACCGCCGAAGTGGCTGCTCTTTTGGAAGGCAGCCACACACGCCTGTTGGACACCCGAAAAACGACGCCTAACTGCCGCATCTTTGAAAAGTACGCCGTCAAAATTGGCGGCGGCCACAACCACCGCACCAACCTTTCCGACGGCGTCATGCTCAAAGACAACCACATCAGCGCCGCCGGCGGCATCACTGCGGCCGTGGAACGCGCCCGCGCCTATGCGCCCTTTGTGCGCAAGATCGAGGTAGAGGTTGAAAGCCTCGATCAAGTTGCCGAAGCGCTGGCTGCCGGCGCCGACATCATCATGCTGGACAACATGACTGTGCCGCAGATGCAGCAAGCGCTGGCCATGATCGACGGCAAAGCAGAAACCGAATGCTCTGGGAATGTAACCCGAGAAAACATTGAACAGCTAAAAACGCTCGGTGTCGATTACATCTCCTCCGGTGCGCTGACCCACTCGGCGCCAATCCTTGATCTATCCATGAAAAACATGCAGCCATTGAACGAAAAGGATGTGCAGCAATGAAGCGCATCGACCGTCAAGCTGAAATTCTCCATATTTTAGCGTGCCACGATACGCCGGTGTCGGCCAGCGCTTTGGCGAGCCATTTCCATATCAGCCGCCAAGCGATTGTGCAGGACATTGCGTTGCTGCGCGCTAAAAATTGTCCCATCCTCTCCACCTGCCGAGGATATCTCCTCCAGGAACATCCATCAAAAAGGAGCATGCCAACCATGAACGTTCATCAGTTACAGCAAGAGATCCTGCGTTTGAAACAGGAAAAGGACATCTGCATCCTGGCTCACGCCTACCAAAGCCAGCCAATCTTGGAGGTGGCCGATTACATTGGCGATTCTTACGGACTGAGCGTGCAGGCAAGCAAAAGCACCCAGCAAAACATCCTTATGTGCGGCGTGCGTTTCATGGCCGAAACCTGCAAGATACTCTGCCCAGACAAGCACGTCTACCTGCCAAACCCCATCGCTGGCTGCCCCATGGCCGAACAGCTGGATCTCGACGCTTTGAACGCCCTCAAAAAGCAGTATCCAGACCACACCGTCGTCGCCTACATCAACACCACCGCAGCCTTGAAAACCGCCTGCGATGTTTGCGTCACCTCTTCCTCGGCAGTTGAAATCTGCCGAAAACTGCCAAACGACAAGATCCTCTTCATCCCAGATCCAAACCTTGGCGCCTATGTGCAGAAACAAGTACCCGAGAAAGACATCGTTCTCTTTGACGGCGGCTGCCCTTACCACAAACGCACCACCGCTCAGGACGTTCAGCGCATGCGCGCCGCCCATCCTGAAGCCAAGCTGCTCGTCCATCCGGAATGCGCCCTGGAAGTGACCGAACAAGGCGACTTCGTCGGCTCCACCACCGCCATCATGGACTACGCCGGACGCTCCGACGCCAAAGCCTTCATCATCGCCACCGAAAACAGCATCGTGGAACACCTGCAGTATCAATACCCCGACAAACACTTCTACCCGCTCACCGTTGCCCTCACCTGTCCAGACATGCGCATCACCTCACTGATGGACATCTACCACTGCATCCAGGGCAGCGGCGGCGAAGAAATTCAACTTGCCGACGACATCATGCAGCAAGCCGCCAAGTGCATCCAGCAAATGATGGTTCTTGGCGATGCTTAACGGCTGCAAAAACCATCTTTTAAGACAGTTTCCAACGTTGCTTACCACCGCCTGATGACTGGCGGTGGTTATTTTATGCATAAAATAACCACAACGCACCTTGGGTGCGTTGTGGTCAAAAATAGGGACTATAAAAAATGAGGAGAACTTGGTTCAATGTTAGAGGCGTGCCACGCCACTTTCACGTGCAGCTTGTGCAACAGCTTTGGCGACGGCTTCTTTGACTTTTGGATCGAAGGCGGCTGGCAAGATGTAGTCGGCGCAGAGTTCTTCGTCGCTGACCAATCCTGCAATCGCATAGGCTGCGGCGATTTTCATGCTGTCGTTGATGTCACTGGCACGTACATCCAGCGCCCCACGAAAGATGCCTGGAAATGCGAGCACATTGTTGACCTGATTAGGATAGTCGCTGCGGCCTGTAGATACAACCGCTGCACCTCCGGCTTTGGCTTCTTCCGGATAAATTTCTGGCTCAGGATTTGCGCAAGCAAAGATGATGGCATCTTTGGCCATGGTCGATACCATGTCTTTTGTGAGCAGGCCTGGACCAGATACACCGATAAAGACATCGGCACCGCGAATGACTTCCGCCAGCGTGCCAGAAATGTGCTGATGGTTTGTTATCTTAGCCATTTCTTCTTTTATAGGGTTGAGGCCGTCGCGCCCTTCGTAGATGGCGCCATGGCGGTCAGTCATGATGACGTTCTTCAAACCCATGCTGATCAACAGCTTGATAATGGCCACGCCAGCAGCGCCAGCGCCAGAGGTAACGATTTTCACGTCTTCGATTTTTTTGCCAACCAGCTTCAGCGCATTCAGCAATCCTGCCAAGGTGATGACAGCGGTGCCATGCTGATCGTCATGGAACACAGGAATGTCGCAGCGTTCTTTGAGCTGCTGTTCAATGGCAAAGCAGCGTGGCGCAGAAATGTCTTCCAAGTTGATGCCGCCGAAAGAGCCTGCCAACAGGGCCACCGCATTGACAATATCTTCAACCCGTTCTGAACGCACACACAATGGCACCGCGTCCACATCGCCGAAGGCTTTGAACAGCACACACTTTCCTTCCATAACAGGCATGCCAGCTTCTGGGCCAATGTCGCCCAAACCGAGAACGGCCGAACCATCTGTCACAACGGCCACCATATTCCAGCGGCGGGTCAGCTCGTAGCTTTTGTCCACATCCTTTTGGATTTCCAGGCAGGCCTGGGCCACGCCAGGCGTATAAGCCAACGAGAGTGCTTCCTTGCTGTCCACCGACGCTCTGGCTTTGATCTCAATTTTACCTTGCCATTCATAATGTTTTTTGAGTGATTCGCTTGCGTAGTCCATAATTATCCCTCACTTCTTCTTAGACTTATGTTACACGGTTACAATGAGGATTTTTTAAACAATTTTTCTTTCAGCCACTGAGCCGCCTTCGATTTTTCATTTTCCGGCTCACCAGAATCGGGTGCATTGGCCACCGCTTCTTCATAGTAATAATTGCCGGCTGGATCGCGCGGTCTCTTGGCCATGTAGACAATAAAGCCCACCACCATGACCAGCCCAACGATAACGATCGGCAGCGCTGCGAAAGTTTTAACCATCTTGATGCCATCGATGCCGCCAGCCAAGGTGAACACCAGCGATGCTGCCAGAATCAAAAGCCCCCAGAAAAGCTTCAGGCCAAATGGCGCTTCCTCCGATTCAGAGCTGCGGCGCAAGGTCATGCTGGAAATGGTCGAAATCATTGAATTGGCCAACGTAATAAAGGATACAGCGATAATAAGCAACATAAACGCCTTGATGACATTGGAGAATGGAACACCATTGAACGCTTCCAGTGTCATTGCTTCAGCGCCTTTTTCCAGATAGGTAGAATAGTAGTCGATGCCTTCAAAAAGCTGTGCGTGCAGCACTGTGCCACCGAAAACGGAGAACCAGATAACCCCGAACAAGGATGGCATCAGCCAGTTGACGATAACGAACTGTCTGAGCGTGCGCCCATAGCCCAAACGCACCAAGAACAACCCCATAATTGGCCCGTAAGAAAGCCAGTCCATCCACCAGTACATGTCCCACCACTGCGGCCACAATTCACTGTCAGCAAATGGCGATGTGAATGTCATCGCTTCCACGAGATTGCCAAAATACGATCCCAGTGACTGGGTCATCAAATTAAAGATGTAGGCAGCCGGACCACAAAGAAGCAGGAACAGCAGCAGGATCACATAAAACCAGGCGTTCTTGTCGCCCAACCATAGTATACCGCGATTCAAACCACTGATGCTCGTTGCCGTGTAAGCCACACAGATGAGGACAGCCACAGCAACGTAAATCAGTGTGGTTGGTTCTACACCAAAGACAATGTCTACACCCATGCCCAGCTGCAAGATGCCGTAGCCCAAGGAGCCAGCCACACCGCCAATCAAGGCAAACACGGTAAGGACATCTACCAGGGTGCCCAATTTGCCAGAGGCACGTTTTTCGCCCAAGAGTGGGATCAACCCTGAACTGACGTTGTAAGACTTACGCATGTTGTGACAAACATAAGCCAGCACTATGCCAAAGGCCACATAAATGGCGTACGGTGTCAGTGTCCAATGCAAGAAAGACGTTCTCATGGCCCAGATCACCGCTTCATTGCTGCCTGGCTCAATGCCCAGACTTGGCGCCGGTTCATACGTAAACAATATTGGTTCTACAGCGCCCCAGAAAACAATCCCTGTACCAATGCCAGCACAAAGGGCGACGACGAACCATTGCCAATAGGTCATTTTTGGTTTCGCATTAGGACCACCCAAGCGAATCCGTCCAATCGGATGGAAAATAACCACCAAACAAAATACCATAAACAGCAGCATGATCAGGCTGACAAACCAGCCAATATCGTACATCAACGTTTCAAAGGCCGCGGTGAGTGCATCAATAAACACATCGCCCCATAGAATGCTTGCAATAATAACGGCTAAAAAGATGATCGTCGGGACCAACAGCACCGCCGGCCGCAATTCTACTCTGTTCTTCATATCATTCGCTCCTTCCCTACAAAAACATTTTTTGAAAAGATCCTTTCTTTCTGCTGTAAGGAAAGCGGAGAATGTTCTTAGATCGATTTATCGTGTATGTCTATAACATTTCCTCCACCAGTTCAAAAAATTTCTCTTTCCGCTTATCATTTTCAATGCTTATCTTTAACTTCAATCATCTATGAAGGGCACGTCGCTCCTGATCGATCATTTCGGCCATCTTCACACCGTCGGTCATGAGCATTGGGTCCAACAATTTTTCTGCGCGTTCTTCTGTAAGCAGGCCGCGCTCTACAACGATCTCTTTGATTTTCTTTCCTGTTTCAAGTGCTGAACGTGCAATGTCCGAGCCTACGTCATAGCCAAACACAGCAGAAACGATGGAAGCCACCGCCGCCGAGCGTTCGGCCTGTTCACGACAATGGGCAGCATTCGCCTGCATGCCTCGAATGCATTCATCGGCGAAGATCGGCAGTCCCTGACTCAGCAAGCGGCAGGATTCACTGATGCATTTGCTGGTCACTGCTTCCCAGACATTGAGGTCCAGCTCGCCACGCTCAGCTGCCAGCGTCACCGCCACGTCGTTGCCGCAAATGAGAAAATACAACTGTATCATAAGCTCTGGCACCACCGGATTGATCTTGCCAGGCATGATCGACGAGCCTGGCAAAATGGCTGGCAAGGTGATCTCGCCCAAGCCGCCACGCGGACCAGAGGACAGCAGCCGCAAATCGGATGCCATCTTAGAGATGCCGCAAGCCAGCGCTTTCAAAGCGGCCGACACACGTACATACCCGTCGGAATACTGCAAACCGTCAAAGTAATTGTCCACCGGTGAAATGGTAACGTCACACAAACGGCTGAGAATAGGATAAACCGCTTCTGCAAAGCCTGGTAATGCACCGGCACCAGTACCAACGGCGGTCGCCCCAAGCGGGAGCACCAGACAATGCTGAGAACATTCAATGAGCTGTGTTTTCTGGCGAAGCAAAAAACTGTGCCAGCCTGAAAGTTCCTGGCCCAATGTCAGCGGCACGGCATCCTGCAGGCAGGTGCGTCCGAGTTTGACCACATCGGCCCATTCCTGGGCCTTTTCTTCAACCACATCGGCCAAATCCTGCACCACTTGAATCACGGTCTGCAAGTCGCCATAGGTTGCCAGCAGCATGGCCGACGGCAGCACATCATTGGTGGACTGGCCCATGTTGACATGGGTGTTAGGATGGATGGTGATGCCATTGGCCAGCTCAGAAGCGCGACGTGCCAACACCTCATTCATATCCATGTGCAAACTGATGCCGCCGCCACCGGTGATCAGATCAATGGGAAACTGATCGTAAAAGTCGCCGGCAAGCACTTCATCGCAAGCGGCCACAATGGCGTCGGCCCGTACTTTGTCCAACCCGCCGACCTGATGATTGGCCAGGGCAGCTGCTTTTTTGATGGTTGCCAGAGAACGAATCAGATTCTTATTGTCCTGGCCATAGGTGTGTCCGGTGACACGAGAAGCGCGCATGCCACGGACCGTCTGAATGCCATAGTATAATGAGTCTTCCAACTCCATTTCGCCTAAAAAATCGTGTTCAACACGCATGGCTTCTTCCATCCTTTCTAAAAATCCACTTCCTATTCCCATAGTTCTATGATAGACTATAAATGGTTTATGCTTTTAAGCTAAATATATTCTTCAGACAGCATGTCGCTGCAAAAGGAGGCGCGCACGTGGCAGCATCATCTCATTCTCAATCAAAATCGGAAAAGAAGCAAGGCGTTTCCGGTACACAATCCGTCGACCGCACCCTACATTTGCTGGAGCTGGTTGCCCAGTACGGTCCTATTTCACTGCAAGCACTCTGCAAACGTGCAGAACTGAACCGCACAACCGCTTGGCGATTGCTGGCAGCGCTCGAGGAACACCATTTTGTTGAGCGCATCCCTGCTACAAAAGAATACGACCTCGGCTTTGCCGCATCGCTGTTGTGCACGACACCTCAGCGTCGATACACGCCGCTGATTCGCTGCGCCCAGCCTTACATGGAGGCGCTGATGGAGGAAAGCCAGGAAACCATCATGCTGAGTGTCTGCCATTTTGATTCAACCAGCGTCATCTATCAAATCGATCCGCCGTCCAGTGTGCATCTGAAAGACTACGTTAACCAACCAACCCCGCTTTGGGGAACATCCAACGGTAAAGTGGCGCTTGCTTATTTCAGCCCGGAAGAACAGGCACGTTTTCTAACGCATCCTTTAACAGCCTTCACCAATGACACCGTTGTTGACCCCGACCAATTAAAGGAGGAATTGACGCGTGTCTACGAGGACGGTTACGCAATCGTCGAGGGAGAATGGAGCCTTGAAGAAAACGCCATTGCTGCGCCAATCCTTGCCAACGGCAAACTCGTGGCTTCACTTGGCATTGGTGGGCCAAGATTCCGTTTTACCAGAGAACAGATGCTCGCCATTGCACCTTTCCTTTGTAAAGCAGCCGCTTCCATTGGCGCCTGTGTTTTAGGAAAAGACACCGA
>JAXJBF010000024.1:0-5333 GCA_036303105.1 Peptococcaceae bacterium
AGAAAACGTAGAAAGTAAAGTCCCCCCAAAAATTGATCATCCCCCCACCGCGGCGACAGGGGAAATAACAAAAGCCACGCAGTGTGCAATCGCTGCAAGCACGCGCGCCAGTGCCTATCGCAGCGTTAAACTGCCCAGCCTAACTTGCTGGTAACTTGCTGACAAGGCTATGCAATCCTGCCCAAGCCGACAATCCAGCGATTTTCTAACTTGCTGGCAACTTGCCTGCATATCTGCCGCACCGCGCCCTATTGAAAGGAAAGAAAACAATCAGGTATAATGAATAAAAGCATTGGAGGTGACACCATGAACCATCTTATACAACTGGTCAACGAACTGCGCCAGCTGCCCGACGAAACCCAATGGCTGGAATTCAAGCACGACAACTACACCCCCGCCATGATCGGCCAGGACATCAGCGCGCTTGCCAACAGCGCCGCTCTGCACGACAAAGACTGCGCCTACATGATCTGGGGCATCGACGACGCCACCCACGACATTGTCGGCACCAGCTACAACCTGCAAAGCCTCAAGAAAGGCAGCCAGGAGCTGGAAAACTGGCTGCGCTCCCTCTTGTCCAACAATGCCGAGTTTGAGTTTCACAGCTTAACCATGGAGGAAAAAACCGTTGGCGTGCTGATCATTCACAAGGCCATTGTTCACCCTGTGCGCTTTGAAAAAGTAGACTATGTGCGCATTGGCAGCTACACCAAAAAGCTCAGCGACTATCCCGCCGTCCAAGCCCAGCTCTGGGACAAACTGCGTACTTTCTGCTACGAGGACCACGACGCCGCCCAACACCTGACCCTTAGTCAGGCGCTGCAGCTGCTCGATTATCCGCGCTATTTTGAACTGCGCGAACTGCCGCTGCCCACCACGCAGGAAGGCATCGGCCATTATCTTTGCGAAGAAAACCTGCTCAAAAAGCAAGACAACGGCCTCTACACCATCACCAACCTTGGCGCGCTTCTGTTCGCCCGCCAGCTGAGCGCTTTCGACCGCGTGGCGCGCAAGGCGCTGCGCATTGTGCAGTATCAGGACAACAGCCGCCTCAACATTCTGCGCGAAACCACCATCGACAAAGGCTACGTCAGCGGATTTGCCGACGCCCTCACCCTCATCGAAGCCCTGCTGCCTGCCGCAGAACCCATCCACAGCGCCATTCGCGAAAAGCACACAGCCTATCCCATGCCTGTTGTCCGCGAAGCCATTGCCAACGCCCTGATTCACCAGGATTTTGCCATCACAGGCACTGGCCCTGTTGTGGAGCTGTTCGCTGGGCGCATCGAAATCACCAACGCAGGCACGCCGCTGATCGACATTTTCCGCATCGTCGATAACCCGCCAAAGTCGCGCAACGAAAAACTCGCCGCCCTCATGCGCCGCCTGCGCATGTGTGAAGAACTCGGCTCCGGCTGGGACAGAATGGTCATCCTCTGCGAGCTCGCCCAGCTGCCAGCGCCCAAAATCGACACCTACAGCGACAGCACCCGTGTCACTCTCTACGCCAAAAAATCGTTTGCCGACCTTTCCACCGAAGACAAACTCTGGGCCTGCTATCTCCACGCCTGCGTGAAATACGTGCAAGGCGACTACCTCACCAACCGCTCCCTGCGCGAGCGCTTTGGCCTGGGCACCACCTCCTCTGCACCCATCTCGCGCCTGATCAAAGAAGCCGTTGCCCAAAACATTCTCAAGCCCTTCGACCCCAACACCGCCCCACGCTACATGAAATACATGCCCATCTGGGCATAAGCAAAGCCCCGCTGTTGCCAGCCAGCAACAACGGGGCTTATTGAATACGCAAAAAACCCTCGCCTCCCAAAGGAGACGAGGGTTTCTATTATTTATTCAATATGTATTTTATATTCTCAATCATATTATAGGCAATTTTATATTTAAGAAAACATTCCTTATATAAATTTATCATCAATAAGGCGTAGATAAAAATGATAGGGAGCGCATATGTTAACATATATTCGTTTAAAAAATTTATTTTGATAATATTAATGCCTATAACAGCTTCTACGCTAACTATGCTCATCAGGATGCTAATAATAGTATTCTGGTGATTAAACAATCCGTTAAATTGTTCATTCTTCTTTATCAGAATAGAAATTATATCACATATATAGTATATAGCAATCGCTATCACGGCAGGCACAATAATGCCAATTATTAACACTTCCATCTCATTCATATACTTTTTATAAATAACACTATTTATCGCTTGATTCACTTGTTCTTCAGCTATAGAACCAGATAACAATAATACTATTATATGGTACATTGTTCCTCTTATTATTAATAAAAAGCTTTCAATAATCTTTTTCATGCATACGCTAATATATTCAATCATGAATAGAAATATCTCGTAAGCAATGATGATGTATCTCATAAAAATCATCCCCTCTTCATATGATGTTATCTTAATTATATGATTTTTTTCGCAAGAAAAAAATCATATAGAACAAAAAACCCTCGCCTCCCGAAGGAGACGAGGGTTTCTATCACGAACGTTTTCCAGAAGCGTGATTGAATGATAAGTGGAGATCCCTATCTTATTTCTGGAAAACTACGCTAGCGGTAGTACCGTCAGCAGCGTAAAGTGGGGTTACCTTGTAACCCAGTGCTTCTGCTACGAAACGAACTGGTACATAGGTACGATCACCAGAACCGATCACTGGAGCAACGTCCATGGTCTGTTCTTCACCGTTTACAGTGTAGGTGGTTTCACCGATGTTCATAACAACAGTGGTATCGCCATCTACGATGGTAACAACGTTATCTTTGTAATCTACCTTAGCACCGAAGGTTTCGGTCAGTGCACGGATAGGAACCATGGTGCGGCTGTCTGCTACATATGGAGCAGCATCGCCATTAACGATTTCGTTGTTCACGATCATGTCGGTGGAACCGATGGTCATAGCAACCATCTTGTCAGCGTTGACATCAGCTGCACCAATGGTGTAGGTGAGGGTTGCTGCATAGATTGGGCTGGTTGCGCTATCTTTCTGAATACCTACAACAACGTCAACGGTGGTTTCTTTATCGCTGAAAATGGTGATATCAGCAACACCTTTTTTAGCATTATCTGCTGGAGTTACTTCAACATTAGCATCAGCGTTGCTCTGATCAGCAACATAAGCAAATACTTTACCAGTTACGCCTTCAATAACATTGCCATCAGCATCAACAACAGATGCTTTTACAGTGTTGTCCTTATTGACTTCACCTTCTGTACTGTCAAACTTAATGCCTTCAACAACACCCTTGTCAACGATGGTTACAGCAGTCTGAGCAATACCATACTCATTGCTTGCTGCAACGAGCTGGATTTCAGTACCAACGATTTTTTCTTTATCCACATTACCATCAAATTCTACATTTACAGTACCTGCAGCACCAGCGGTAGCAGTTACAGCAGTAGAAGCTGGGTTCAAGCCAAGTGCATAAGCGCCTGCATCTTTGGTAATGTCGCGGGATACGCCATTGGCATCTACTGCGAGAACACTGTAAGAAATTGTGGCATCGTTTGCCTCACCATCTACTTTGTTATATTCAACAGTATCAGAGGTAGTGGTTACTGCCAGGTTCTTTACTTTGTTCGCATCAAATTCACCAACAGTAAAGGTAGCATCGGCATAGTTGCCATTGTCCAGAATCAGACGAACAGTGTAGTCACCAGCTACAAGATTTTTGCCAGTGTAAGCGAGAGTATAGGTATCGTCCTTAAAAGTAAGACCGAAATCAGTAGCCTCGCCCTTGAAACCGTCTGGCTTATCAAGCAGTTTCACATAGTCAGAATCAGCTTTACCGCTCAGGCAGCCTTCATTAGCTAAGATACCTGCAGTCTGGTTGTCTTCTACAACATTGCCACGGTTATCGGTAATGGTGTAGGTAACAGCAGCAAGCAGATTTTCTTCATCATTTACTTGAGCAACGTCAAGGGTGATATCCTTTTCGTTAGCAACAATGGTTTCAGCTTTACGGGTAACTGGGTCACCAACGGTTACATTCAAAGTCACACGTTCAGTATCAGAAGAAGTGATGTAAACCTTGTATTCACCTTCACGGCTAGCGGTATAGCTGAATTCAAATTCACCATTGCGATCAGTGGTGAAGCTGCTGCCACTGAGATTCAGATAGCTGGAGTTATCGGTTACAGTAAAAGTCTTGTTTTCAACAGGAACACCATTTGCATCCAGCACTTTTACAGTGTGGGTGTTGGATTCTGCATTGTTTGCTTTAGCCAAAGTTGCAGTCCAAGTGTTATCAGAAGCATCTACAGCATCGGACAGAGTGATAGAAGCAACTTTCTGAGCAGTAGCGGTAACTTCTACAGTGTTCTGGTTCTCTACAGATTTGAAAGCATTAGCCTCGAAATCTGCTACAGTCTTTTCATTAGTAGTAATTTTTGCTGCATGCAGAGTGTAATTGCCGGAACGAGTAAATTCTACAGTGATGTCATCTGCAGAAGTGATTTTATAAACATTGTTTACACCAGCTGTGGTACTTTGTGGCACCTTATTGTCCTTAACTACCAATGCGTCTGTTACAACATCGCCTTCAGTAGCCCAGATAGCAATACCTGCAGTAGCATCTACGTAATTCATTGGTACGTTGCTGCTATTACGGAAGTCAAATTCAACATCAACTGGGGTATTAACCTTAGTGGAAACATTCTTATCTACAGTGTAGAAAGAACTGGTCTGGTTGCTAACTGCAGAGACAGGATCATTGACTGTGATAGTACTCGTACCAGCATCAGCAACTGAAATTGGAGTAAGTTCACTACGATTTGCTTTATCTCCAGTGTTTTGAGCAATCCCAGCATGAACAGTATATGTACCTACTTCTTTAAGAGCTACTGTAATAGTGATATCGCCACCTGCATTAACTTTATCTGCTTTAATTTTCAAAGCATTGATAAGTTCACCGTCAGAATTATTTGTTCCAACAGCATCATTTGATGAACTTGCTGTTGCAGTCCAACTTTCAGGCTTATAGATTTCATTACTATCCTCTTTTGTCAGCCACACATAGGCCGGCACCTGAGCTTTATCACTGTCACCAATAGAAAGTGTAATTGTAGCAGTAGCAGTATTCGGATTCAGTGTAATACTTTTTGAGCTAGAATCTACTGTTACAGAAGATGCATCAGCCGCAAACGCAGCAGCAGGAACCAAGGTCAGAACAAAAGCTGCCATGGTGACCAGCGCTACAATCTTTTTAGAGATCTTATTCAATATATTTCCCTCCCAATAAATTTTCTGCGGTGCTTTGCCGCCCGCATTCGGCGTTGGGGTTTCCTGCCCAACTCAGGATGGCTG
>JAXJBF010000025.1:0-1601 GCA_036303105.1 Peptococcaceae bacterium
CATCACCCGTGAACAAATGGCAGCGATTCTCTGCAATTATGCGCAGTACAAAGGGATTCCGACAGAAAGCAGCGGCGACCTCAGCGGCTACAGTGATGCCGATCAGGTCAGCGCCTGGGCAGAAGGCTCTGTCATTTGGGCGGTGGACATGGGCCTCATCCATGGCATGAGCATGGATACATTGGTCCCACAGGGGCTGACCACCAGAGCTCAGGCAGCCACCGTGCTGATGAACGCAGGTAATCTGTTGTCTGTCGTCTAAGCTTGCGGTCATGAGATGGACGAAAGGGAGGAAAACACAATGAAAAAACGGTTACTCAGTTTTCTGGTCATTATGGCTATGTGCTTAAGCTTGTTACCGGTTGGTGCATTTGCAGCAGAGTTTTCGGACAAGGAAGCGTTTTATGTGAAAGGTGTTGCCTATACAGGAACACCAGAGGCACCATGCTATCTGATTACTGATGAAAATGGCAATGTCAGCAGTGAAGGCGCTAATGAAAATCATTACAACATCAAATGGGATGGTGCCAATCTGATTTTGAAAGATGCATATGTGGTTGGCATAGAAAAGAAGATTAGCGATGACGACGAACTATTTGATGAAGATTACACTCCGGCAGAGATTGCTGCTATTGGTTCACACCTAGATATGACAGTGACCTTGATTGGAGAAAACAAACTTGTAGGGATTTCTGAGAAAAGCAGTGGTCTGGCAGTCTGTGATGATGCTAACCTTACAATTGGTGGTGAAGGCAGTCTTGAGGTTGAGGGGGGAAAAAGCGGTATTTATGCAAAAAATGGAGCAATAACCATAAACAGTGGAAGAATTATTGCACGTGGAGATGCTGGCATTGACGCCCTTAAATCCAGAAATTTTACTATTAATGGTGGCACCATTGATACAAGTGGTGAGAGTAGAAATGGTATTCATTGTAATCATTTTACGATGACCAATGGTACGCTTCATGCAACAAGCAGGGATCGTTTTGGTATTGGTGCTATTGGTACTATTACAATCACAGGCGGCGTTGTGAACATTGAGGCTGGCACTGTGGGTATACTTCTTAATGGCGATTATGATCTGACCATTGGCGGAAATGCGGAGGTGACGATTCAATCAGAAGATGCCGGCATTGAGATATGGGCGCCGGATCCATATTCAAATTGCAACTTTATTTTTAATGGCGGTACGTTGGATATCAGTTGTGTCAACGACATGTTCATAGTATACGGAGACGTTTATGCTGCGCCAACAGCTGGCAATCAGATCGAGGTTAAAATTGGTGATGATGCAGACAATATGCAGACACTTTCTGGTTCACCATTTATGACGGAGACAGCCATTAAGGACCTGGTTGGAAATCCTAAATATATAACAATGCATACAGAAACGGCCGCTGGCCTGCCTTACACGGACGTGCAGACGGACGATTGGTTTTATGATGCGGTGGCCTTTGCAAGCAAGAGTGGCCTTATGACCGGAACAAGCGCCACTGCCTTTGAACCAAACACCAGCTTTAGCCGGGCCATGCTTGTGTCTGTGCTGCATCGTTTGGAAGGCAGCCCTGCAATGGAAGGCAGCACTTTCAGCGATGTGAACG
>JAXJBF010000026.1:0-3111 GCA_036303105.1 Peptococcaceae bacterium
CGTGCCTGCGGAGCTGATCGACGCCTGCCGCGCCCGCCTGCCCGAGGACATGCTGGCGGTCATCGACCGTTTTCAGAAAGCGGTTCAGCCGCCGATGCACAATGCGTTTCTCGATGGCAACGACCGCATTGAGGCCGCCATGGATCAGCATCTGGCCGATGGCAGCGAGGAGACGCTGGCAGCGCTTTTGGCATGTATTCGCCAGCGCATGCATGAGAACGGGCACCTGCTCATTCCAATTGAGCACATCCCCGGCGACGATGAAGGCTACCTCATGCGCACACTGGCACGCGACGACGGCCAGGTTTGGCTGGTGCTGTTCACCAGCGACGCCGCTTTTCATCAGGGTCCGCCGAGCGATGTGATCTCCAACTTTATCGATACGACGCTGCAGGCTGGCCTTGATTTGAAGGCCGATGGCTTTGTGCTGAATCCATGGAGCCAGCCATTTTATCTGAGCCGTGAGATGGTGGAAAAAATTTTGGCAGAATCTTAATGACAGAAACGGGTGGTGTGCGGTGTGCCGCCCGTTTTTTATGTAATTTTGCACCAAGATGTTGCGCAGGTCACATTGTTGACGCGTCCTTGACGGTACACTGTCTATAGAAAGTACATCTTCAAGGAGGTTTTGTGATGAAACTGTTGCGCAGCATCTCTCTGCCGGAATTTCTGGCAACATCCGTTGGCGTTTTTGGTGGTATTGGCAGCATTTCTCTGGTGACGTATCTGCTTGGCTACCCGCTTCTTATTGCACCTTTTGGCGCCAGTGCGGTGCTGCTTTACAGTGCCACGTCGTCGCCGCTGGCGCAGCCGCGCAATGTGATCGGCGGGCATTTGATTGCGGCGCTGGTGGGCGTGACTTGCTATCAACTTTTTGGTGAAACCTGGTACGCCGTGACGTTTGCTGTTTGCGGAGCCATTCTGCTGATGATGGTCACCGATACGGTGCACCCGCCAGGCGGCGCCACCGCCATCGTTTCGGTGTTGAATCATGCTGGCTATGGCTTTGTGCTGTCTCCGATTGCTATCGGGGTGGTTATTTTGCTGATTAACGCGTATTTCGCCAACAAACTGTCTCCTCAGCGCAGCTATCCGCTGAGCAGGGGGCGAGCGCCGGTGCAGGAGTCTGTGGCTGCCGACGTTTTTGGTGAACGCACCTCGCGCTGAATGCAGCAGGGATGTCCTACTACAATCAAAACGCCGCCTTTCTGCGTGATACACAGAAAGGCGGCGTTTTTTTGCGTGCTGGTTCAGGCGCAGCGGCGCACATGGCTGACAATGGCGAGGACGGCGAAGAGCAGCAGTTCAATGGCGCTGACCACCGTCATGGCGATCGGCGTCCAGCAGAGAAAGTCTCCAAGCCGCAGCAGGTGAAAATCGCGCAGTGCGTATAAGGTGCCGGATTGCAGGGCGACGCCGGACGATGGCAGGAAGGTGTTGAGCCAGTCGACAACGCTCGTCGGCAGGATCACGTAGGTCAGCACTGGCAGCACACAGAGCAGGAGGGCGCTGAAGGTGGCGGCGACGAGGTTTTTCATGCGTGCTGAAATCAGCAGAATGGCGGAGAGGCTGGCAAAAATCGTCAAAAGTGCCAGGAACGCGAGCACGATCTGCAGCTCGCCGAAGTTGAAGGGCAGCGGTGTGACCGGCGAAAACAGCCCCAGCATTTGGGCCGAGGTCGTCAGCGTTTCCCAGCCGTACAGGCTGTCGGAGATGATCCAGTATAAGCCCAGGCAGACGGCACTCAGCCCTCCACAAATCAGAAACACCGCCAGCACACGCGCCACCGCCAACGGCATCAGGCCGCGCTTGGTGCAGCGGTTGATGTCATCGGCGCCGCTTTGCAGGTCGGCGGTGAACACTGGCGCAGCGAGGACGGCACAGCAAAGCAGCAGTACCAGTGCCAGCAGCATCATATATTCGAGGGTGGTGGTGTCGGTGCCGGGCACGTAGGTGAAGGGCGTTTCCACGGTGCTGTAAAGATTGAGCAAATAAGCCGCCGGCGCTGCGTCGTTTGGATATTCCATCGCCATCAGGCCGCTGATGCGCGCTGGGGCTGCGTCGTAATAATCGGCTATGCGCTCTGGGTCGAGCACCAGCCAGGGGGTCGGCTGACCATTTTCGGCCGGAAAGAGATCGCCGACGCCGTTCAGCAGGCTTTGCACAGCGTTGATTTCGGCGTAGGCGTCGTCGGGCAGGTCAAAGGTGCTGTCGGCGCCGTAACGGGCAAACACGGCCTGGTAGGTTTCCAGGCTGTCGCGCACCTTCTCCGGCGTCACTGTGCCGGCGATGCCTGCTTCCAGTGTTTTGTCGTAGGCGAGGGCGTCAAGTCCGGTGAGGGTGTCGCCGTCGCTGGTGTGGGACATCAGGTAGGTTGTTGGCATGTAGGCCATGAATACGGTGAAAGCCAAAAGCCCGCAGACGATGAAAAGGGTGCGGCGGGTTTTGAGGAGGCGCTTTACTTCAAGCAGAAAGAGGCGCATGGTTGTCACATCCTTTCTTCATCGTGTGTGTGCGGAAAGAGCCAGAGGAAAAGGTCTTCAAGGCGTGGCGCTGCAGCCTGAGAGCCCGCGAGCAGCGGCGCCTCTGCGAGATAGCGCAGAGCGATGCGCCCGTCTGTCTCGGTGCGCAGGCCAGCGATCGTAAGCCTTTGCTCCCAGTGCGGCAGGGTGGCAGCGTCAATGGCGGCGGTCCAGACTTTGCCGCGCACCTTCTCGACCAGGGCTTCTGTGCGGCCGCAGGCAATGAGGGCGCCATCTTTCATGATCGCGTTTTGGGCGGCGATCACTTCCACATCGGCGACAATGTGGGTGGAGATGAGCACGATGCGCCCCTGCGCAAATTCCGCGAGCAGGTTGCGAAAGCGTACGCGTTCGCTGGGGTCCAGGCCGCTTGTTGGCTCGTCGAGAATCAGCACCTCGGGCTCGTTTAACAGCGCCTGCGCAATGCCAACACGCCGTTTCATGCCGCCGGAGAGTTTGGTGATGCGCTTGCGGCGTACATCACTCAGGCTGAGACGTTCCAACAGCGTGTCGATGCGGCGGCGGGCGTCGTGCTTGGTCAGGCCTTTGAGGGCCGCCATATAGTCGAGGTAGTCGCCGACGGTGAAGC
>JAXJBF010000027.1:0-14347 GCA_036303105.1 Peptococcaceae bacterium
GTAGAAATTCCTGCTTCTAAGACCAAAGTTCGCCTTGCTGAAATTCTTAAAGCTGAAGGTTTCATCAAGGATTTCGAAGTAGCTGAAGATAATGTACAAGGAAAGATCGTTGTTTCTCTGAAGTATGGTCCTAATCGCGAACGCGTTATCAGCGGCCTGAAGAGAATCTCCAAGCCAGGTCTCAGACGTTATTGCAAGAGCGATAATGTACCAAAGGTCCTCGGTGGTCTCGGTATCGCCATCATCTCCACTTCTAAGGGGATTATGACCGATAAGGAAGCACGCAAAGCCGGCTTGGGCGGCGAAGTTATCTGCTACATTTGGTAATTTGTCTTAGGAGGGTAAAACATGTCTCGTATTGGTAAACTTCCAGTCGCCATCCCAGATGGTGTTACTGTCGAAATCTCCGAAGACAACGTGGTCACCGTGAAGGGCCCTAAAGGAGAGCTCACCAAGGCGCTCCATCCTGATATGGTGATCAAGGCTGAAAACGGAGAAATCACTGTCGCTTGCCCAAATGGCGACGTGAAAACATATAATGCACTTTGGGGCTTGACCCGCAGCCTGATCAACAACATGGTCGTTGGTGTAACCAATGGCTATTCCAAGACTCTGACCATGAAAGGTGTCGGTTACAGAGCAGCTCTTCAGGGCACCAAGCTCGTTATTAATGCCGGCTACTCTCATCCAGTAGAAATGGAACCTGTTGACGGTATTACTTTCGAAGTTCCGGAACAGACCAAGATCGTTGTCAAAGGTATTGACAAGCAGCTCGTTGGCGCTATCGCTGCTGACGTCCGCAACGTACGTCCACCAGAACCTTACAAAGGTAAAGGTATTCGTTACGAAGGCGAAGTTGTTAAGATTAAGGCTGGTAAGACCGGCACGAAGTAATAGGCGGGAAAGGAGTGAACCGTTTTGAAAAAAGAATATCCTAGAAAAAAGATTCGCGCGCATAAGCATAAAAGAATGCGTTTCCGCATTACGGGTACACCTGAACGTCCTCGCCTCGCTGTTTTCCGCAGCGCAAAGCACGTTTATGCGCAGATCATTGATGATACAAAGGGTGTAACGCTCGTAAGCGCTTCCACCTTGAACGTAGAATCTGAAGGCACAAAGACCGATGCTGCTAAGGCTGTCGGTGAAGCTGTTGCTAAGAAAGCGCTTGACGCTGGTATCACCAAGGTTGTTTTCGACCGTGGCGGTAACATCTATCATGGCCGTGTCAAGGCTTTGGCTGAAGGTGCCAGAGAAGCTGGCTTAGACTTCTAATAAACGCTGAAGGAGGGAAAAACGTGACAAGAGAAATTATCGATGCAAGTGTACTTGATTTAGAAGAACGTGTAGTAACCATCAACCGCGTTGCAAAGGTTGTAAAAGGTGGTCGTCGTTTCAGCTTCAGCGCTCTCGTCGTCGTTGGTAACGGTGACGGTATTGTCGGTGTCGGCATGGGTAAAGCCAGCGAAGTTCCTGAAGCCATCCGTAAAGGCGTTGAAGACGCTAAGAAGAACCTCGTTCGCGTGCCAATCGTTAACGGTGGCACCATTCCTCATGAAACCGTTGGTCGTTTCGGTGCAGCACGCGTCATGCTGAAGCCTGCTTCTGAAGGTACTGGGGTTATCGCAGGCGGTGCAGTTCGTGCCGTTGCTGAATTGGCAGGTATTTCTAATATCCTTACCAAGTCCCTGCGTTCCGACAACCAGATCAATATCGTTCGTGCAACGATGCAAGGTCTTCAGAGCATGAAGAGTGCTGAACAGGTTGCCAAACTTCGTGGCAAAACTGTTGAAGAGATCTTAGGCTAAGGAGGTCCATGATGGCAGAATTGAAAATCACTTTAACCCGTAGTGTAATCGGTGCCAGTGAAGCTCAAAGAAAAGTCGTTAAGGCGCTTGGCTTACGTAAAACGAATAGCACCGTAGTACGTCCTGATAATGCTTCCATTCGTGGCATGGTGAATAAAATCAATCATCTCGTCACTGTAGAAGAAATCAACTAATTAGGAGGTGACGTTACATTGAAACTGCATGAATTACAGCCAGCTGAAGGTTCTAAGCACGCATTGAAGCGTAAAGGTCGCGGTATTGGTTCCGGCCTTGGTAAGACTTCTGGTAAAGGCCATAAGGGTCAGAAAGCACGTTCCGGTGGTGGGAAAGGTCCTGCATTCGAAGGTGGTCAGACCCCTATCCAGCGTCGTCTCCCAAAACGTGGTTTTAGCAATGCGAAGTTCAAAGTTACTTACTCCACCATCAATGTTTCTACTTTAGATGCATTCGATGCAGGCACCGTTGTTACGCCTGAATCTCTCGTAGAATGTGGAAAAGTTAAACAAATGAAAAATGGCGGTGTCAAAGTCCTGGGTAATGGCGAAATCACAAAGGCACTTACCGTTAAGGCTCATGCATTCAGCGCTTCTGCAAAAGAAAAGATTGAAGCTGCTGGTGGCACCGTAGAGGTTATTGACTAATGTTAGAGACCTTGCGTGACGCCCTTAAAACTCAAGAGATGCGCAAGAAGATCCTCTTTACTTTAATGATGTTCTTGATTTTCCGCATTGGGAGTCACATTCCAGTTCCGGGTATTGATAAAACACAGATTGCAGCTCTGATTGACAGCATTAAAATCCTTGGGTTCTTCGATACGATCTCAGGGAGCGCACTGAAAAATGTTTCCATCTTTGCAATGAGCATCACGCCTTATATTAACGCGTCCATCATCATTCAGCTTTTGACTGTTATTTTCCCACGGTTGGAAGCGATTGCGAAGGACGATCGTAAGAAAATCGTTGAGTATACAAGATACTTGACTGTTGTTCTCGGGTTTATTCAAGCCCTTGGGCTTTCTTTGGGCGTGTTCCGCTCTGTGTTGACGGATACTTCTGTGATGAGCATCATCATCATTGTTCTCTCTCTCACAGCTGGTACTGCTTGCTTGATGTGGATCGGTGAATTGATCACCGAAAAGGGGATTGGCAATGGGATCAGCTTGATCATTTTTGCGGGGATTGTTTCCCGAATCCCTGGAGGGATTGCATATTTGGTTGAGTATGCGCAGCAAGGTATTATGAATATCGTGTACATCTTGCTTTTCTTAATAGTTGCGTTTGTTGCAATTGTATGCGTAATTATTGTGAATCAGGGTGAACGTCGTGTACCAGTTCAATATGCGAAACGTGTTGTTGGACGCAAGATGTATGGTGGTCAGTCCACTCATATTCCTATTAAAGTCAACTCTGCTGGGGTTATTCCGGTCATCTTCGCGATGAGCTTAATGTTTATCCCTGGTACAATCGCTAACTTCTTCCCAGACAATGCAGCAGCAGTCTGGATCAGTCAGCACTTCTCATTTACCAATGTTGGTTATAACTTGGTATATGCTGTGTTGATCATCTTCTTCACCTACTTCTATTCTTCAATTACCTTCAACCCAATCGATGTGGCTGATAATATTCGTAAGAATGGCGGTTTTATTCCTGGTATCAGACCAGGTCGCCCAACCAGCGAATACATTATGAAAGTCATGAGTCGTATCACCTTCTTCGGTGGTCTGTTCCTCGCAGCAATTGCTGTGCTGCCAGCTATTCTTATGGGTGTGGCTGGTATGGATCTGTACTTTGGCGGTACCTCTCTCTTGATTGTTGTTGGTGTTGCAATTGACACAATGAAGCAGATTGAGTCCAATATGATGATGAGAAACTACGAAGGCTTTATGAAATAATAATAGAGGGTGAGAAAATGCATATTTTACTAATGGGCCCTCCGGGCGCCGGCAAAGGCACCCAGGCTGACGAATTAAAAAAGATTCTTGATATCCCACATATCTCCACTGGAGATATGTTCAGAAAAGCTCAGCAAGACCAGACACCTCTTGGCATGGAAGCCAAAGGGTATATGGATCGCGGCGAGCTTGTTCCGGACGAAGTCACCATTGGCATCGTCCGTGAACGTCTGGCAGAAGAGGACTGCAAGAAGGGGTTCATCCTTGACGGATTTCCTCGCACAGTCGCCCAGGCAGATGCACTGGATCAGATCATGAAGGACCTCGGCTACACGCTTGATGGTGCTGTTGATATCGAAGTTCCTCTTGATAAGTTGGTCGCTAGATTAACTGGACGTCGTATCTGCCCAACATGCAAAGCATCCTATCATACGCTGTTCAACCCACCTAAGGTTGAGGGAATTTGCGATAATGATGGTAGCGCCTTGTATCAACGTGATGATGACACTGAAGAAACTGCCCACAATAGACTTTCTGTCTATGAAAAGAACACAGCGCCACTCATTGCCTATTACAAGGAAAAAGGCGATTTGATTCCTATCAACGGGGATCAAGACATGGCTCTCGTCACGAAAGAGATCATGCAAAAATTGGGGCATGAAGCATGATTACAATTAAATCTTCTCATGAAATCGATTTAATGCGTGAAGCGGGCCGCATCGTTGCCGAGACTCATCAATTATTGGCAGAGTCTATTCGCCCAGGTATGAGCACGCTCGAGCTTGATGAAATTGCAGAGCGTTACATTCGAAGCAGGGGAGCAATTCCTTCCTTCAAGAATTATTGTGGATTTCCTGGTTCGATTTGTGCCTCTATTAATGAAGTCGTTGTACATGGTATCCCTTCTGCGGACATTATTGTTCGCGAAGGGGATATCATCAGTTTCGACGTAGGTGCCATTTTGAATGGCTACCATGGAGATGCAGCGAGAACCATCGCTTGCGGAGAAATCTCTGAAGAAGCACAAAAATTGATTGACGATACGCGCCAAAGCTTTTTCTGTGGTATGGAGCAAGCTGTGGAAGGCAATCGTTTATCAGACATCGGCCATGCCATTCAGGTTTATGCTGAAGATCGTGGTTATGGCGTTGTTCGCGATTTCTGTGGTCACGGCATTGGCACAAAAATGCATGAAGATCCACAAATTCCAAATTATGGGAAGCCGGGACATGGTCCTCGTCTGAAAGTTGGTATGTGTCTTGCTGTAGAACCAATGATCAACCTCGGTACGTACGAAGTTGAGGTTTTGCAGGATAATTGGACAACAATCACTTTGGATGGTAAGCTTTCCTGTCATTATGAAAATACCATCGCAATCACTGAAGATGGACCAGTCATTTTAACCGCTCTATAAAAAAGGAGAAAAACATGAGTAAAGACGTTATTGAGCTTCAAGGCACAGTTGTTGAATCTCTACCGAATGCCATGTTTAAGGTCGAACTGGAAAACGGTTATACCATATTGGCTCATATCAGCGGAAAGATTCGTATGAACTTTATTAAGATTTTGCCAGGAGATCGTGTAACGGTGGAACTTTCCCCATATGATTTGACACGTGGCAGAATCACCTATAGATTTAAGTAAAAATTCGAGTTTCTCACAAGGAGGCTTCATAATATGAAAGTTAGAGCATCCGTAAAACCGATGTGTGAAAAGTGCAAAGTCATCAAGCGTAAAGGTCGCGTAATGGTGATTTGCGAAAACCCAAAGCATAAACAAGTACAAGGCTAATCAGTAACCCAGGAGGTGCATTAAATGGCAAGAATTGCTGGTATCGACCTGCCAAGAGATAAACGTATCGTTATCGGTCTTACCTATATATATGGCATCGGCGGTCCAACCGCTGAAAAACTCGTTGCAGAAGCTGGAATCAATCCTGACACCCGTGTTCGTGATCTGACCGAAGAAGAAGAAGAAAAGCTTCGTCGTCTGATCGACGATTACACTGTCGAAGGTGATCTTCGTCGTGAAGTCAGCCTCAACATCAAGCGTCTGACCGAAATCGGTTGCTATCGCGGCATCCGTCACAGAAAAGGTCTGCCTGTTCGTGGTCAGAACACCAAGACCAACGCTAGAACCCGCAAGGGTAAAAAGTCTGCAGCTGGTAAGCGTAAAAAGTAATAGGGGTGAGACAAAGTGGCAAAACCAAGAAAAACGACGCGCGTTCGTCGTAAAGAACGCAAGAACATTGAAAAAGGCGTTGCTCATATCAAGAGCAGCTTTAACAATACTCTCGTAACCATCACTGACGTGAATGGTAACGCCATTAGCTGGGCTAGTGCCGGTGGCATGGGCTTCCGTGGTTCTCGTAAGAGCACCCCATACGCTGCTCAGGTTGCTGCTGAAACTGCTGCAAAGGCTGCCATGGAACATGGTCTCAAGGAAATCGAATGCCTTGTAAAGGGTCCTGGCGCTGGTCGTGAAGCCGCTATCCGTGCTTTGCAGGCAGCTGGTCTCGAAGTCAGCATGATCAAGGACGTTACACCAATTCCACATAATGGTTGCCGTCCACCTAAACGCAGAAGAGTATAAGGAGGGTTCAATCTAATGGCAAGAAACAGAGAACCAATCGTTAAAAGATGCCGTGCATTGGGCATTTCTCCTGCTGAACTTGGTTACAGCAAAGAATCTAACCGTGAACCAAAGAGAATGCGCAAGAAACAGAGCGAATACGGCATGCAGTTGCAAGAAAAGCAGAAAGCCAAATTCATCTATGGCGTAATGGAAAAGCCTTTCAGAAACTACTTTGAAAAAGCTAAGAAGCTGGAAGGTCCTGCAGGTGAAAACCTGATCGTCATGCTCGAACAGCGTTTCGACAACGTTGTTTTCCGCGCTGGTTTTGGTAAAACCCGTCGTGAATGCCGTCAGATGGTTGTTCACAATCACTTCACCATCAATGGCAAGAAGGCTAACATTCCTTCCATGCAGGTGAAGGTTGGCGATGTGATCCAGATGAAGGAAAAGAGCGCCAACTCTCCACACTTCAAAGAATTCCTGGCAAATCAGGATCTTGCTCACATTCCATCCTGGATGGAACTCGATGCTGCGAACCACAGCGTAAAGATCGTTGCTGTTCCTAAGCGCGAAGAAATCGACATCCCTGTTAATGAACAGATGATCGTCGAATTGTACAACAAGTAATCCTTTTAGCATCGTAACAATCTGCAGAGCCTATCATATGGGAGGATTATGAATGATTGAAATTGAAAAGCCACGCATTGAATGTGTTGAGCAAAGTGATGACAATACCTATGGCAAATTCGTTGTCGAACCACTTGAACGAGGCTATGGTGTAACACTGGGGAATTCTTTACGCCGTATTCTCTTATCCTCTATTCCAGGGGCGGCAGTCACATCCATTAAAATTGACGGTGTTTTGCATGAGTTCTCCACTGTGCCAGGTGTCAAGGAAGACGTTGCTGAGATCATTCTCAATATCAAATCTCTGGCGCTGAAGAGCACATCGGACGAACCACAGATCATCATCATCGATGCTAGTGAAGAAGGCGAAGTCACTGCAGGTGATATCATCACCACAGACGCCGTTGAAGTGTTGAACAAAGATTTACACATCGCCACTTTGGATACAAACAGTCGTTTGTATATCGAAATGGTCGTTGAAACTGGACGTGGCTATGTGTCAGCAGATAAGAACAAAAAGGAAGGTCTGCCAATCGGTACCATTCCAATTGATTCTATCTACACACCTGTGCATAAGGTCAATTTCTCCATTGAAGATACCCGTGTTGGTAACAATACCGAATACGACAAGCTTATTATGGACATTTCCTGCAATGGCAACATTAAGCCAGCTGATGCGCTGTCTTTGGCTGCTCGCATCCTGGTTGATCATTTGCAGCTGTTTATCGGCTTGAACGATAACATGCGTGACATGCAGGTCATGATCGAAAAAGAAGAAGAAGAAAAGGATAAGGTTCTCGATATGACCATCGAAGAACTTGATCTCTCTGTCCGTTCTTACAATTGCTTGAAACGTGCTGGTATCAATACGGTTCTTGAGCTGACGCAGAAGAGCAAGGACGACATGATGAAGGTACGTAATCTTGGGAAGAAGTCTCTCGAAGAAGTTCAGAAGAAGATGAGTGCCCTCGGCCTGTCATTGAAATCTAACGAGGAATAATAAGGAGGTTCAGGGATGAATCATCGTAAAATCGGGCATAACAGCGCACACCGTCGTGCGATTCTCCGTAATATGACCACCTCCGTGCTGATGCACGGCAAGGTTGAAACCACCGAAGTAAAGGCGAAAGAAGTTCGTCGTATGGTGGATAAAATGATCACCTTAGGTAAGAAGGGTGACTTGGCTGCATATCGTCAGGCAGTCGGCTATCTTATGGACGAAGATGTTGCATACAAGCTTTTCCATGAGATCGCTCCATCTTACAAGGATCGCAATGGTGGCTACACCCGCGTACTGAAGACCGGCTTCCGTCGCGGCGACGCAGCACCAATGGCTATTCTTGAGTTGGTATAAGAATATCAGCACAAAGACCTGAAACATGCGTGTTTCAGGTCTTTTTTGTTTGTTTCTCGGAAAAATATAGGTATAATAGAGAGGTGCCGATGGTTCGGCAACAGATCGTTATGAAAGAAGGTCGCCACGTGATCGAGATCAAAAATCTGTCGCATATTTATCACCCAGGCTCAGAGCATGAGGTGAAGGCGCTTAATCATATTAATCTACGCATCGAGGACGGCGAACATGTTGCAGTGTTGGGCCGGAATGGCTGCGGAAAATCAACGTTGGCAAAGCATCTTAATGGCTTGTTGTTGCCAACGGAGGGCTGTGTGATGGTGGATGATTACGACACCACCGATGAGGACCACGCGCTGGATATTCTGCAGCGCGTAGGCATGGTCTTTCAAAATCCGGACAACCAGCTTGTAGCAACAACGGTGCTGGAAGAGATTGCATTTGGACCGGAAAACCTCGGGCTGCCGCGCGAAGTGATTCTGGAGCGTGTAGACGAGGCGCTGAAACTGGTGCAGATGGAAGCGTTTCGTGATGCCATGCCGCATCATCTCAGCGGCGGGCAAAAGCAGCGCATTGCCATTGCAGGCATCATTGCCATGCGGCCAAAAACCATTGTGTTCGATGAACCAACAGCCATGCTGGACCCTGATGGCCGCGCAGAAGTCATCGGCACCATGCTGCGGCTTAACCGTGAAGAAGGATTGACAGTGGTGAATATCACACACTTTATGGAAGAAGCGGTGTTGGCGGACCGCGTTGTCGTTATGGACGATGGCGATGTGGTTATGGAAGGCACGCCGCGCGAGATATTCACGCATGTGGAGGAATTAAGAGCGCTGCATTTAGATGTTCCAGCCATTACGGAAATAGCAGTGCGATTGCATGAAAAATTTCCGTTTATCCCACGGGACGTGTTAACAATCGATGAAATGGTGGATGTACTATGTCATTAGTCTTAGAAAATGTATCCTATATCTATGGCGAAGGCGGACTGGAAGAAACCAGAGCGTTGGACAATGTATCGTTGTCGGTGCCGGATCACAGCTTTGTGGGGCTGGTGGGGCATACAGGGAGCGGCAAATCGACCCTGGTGCAATTGATGAATGGCCTCATCAAGCCGAGTGCGGGGCGCGTGTTGGTGGATGGGTTCGACCTTGCCGATAAAAGTAAAGAAGTGCGCGAACGGCGCAAACAAGTAGGCTTGGTTTTTCAATACCCGGAATATCAGCTGTTTGAGGAAACCATCGCCAAGGATATTGCCTTTGGGCCAAAAAACCAGGGCTTAAATGAAGATGAACAGATCGAACGCGTGAAAGAAGCCATGGCTCTGGTTGACCTTGACTATGAAACCTGGAAGGACCGCTCGCCGTTTGAACTCAGCGGCGGTCAGAAACGGCGCGTTGCCATTGCAGGCATTGTTGCCATGCGCCCGCGTTACCTGATTCTTGATGAGCCAACAGCCGGTCTCGACCCGCTGGGGCGCGATCATATACTTGAAGCCATCTATCGTTTGTATCAGAAAAGCGATATGAGCATCATTTTGGTCAGCCATAGCATGGACGATGTGGCACGATTTGCCAATTACATGATCGTTATGAACAAAGGAACGAAAGTGACCGAGGGCAGCACCGAGGATGTGTTCGCACAGGCGGATCTTTTGGAAAGCATTCACCTGGGGATTCCTTCTGTGATGGCGCTGCTGCGCGCGCTAAAGAAAAACGGCATGGATGTAGCGACCAACGCCCTGAATGTGGACGATGCCTGCCGCATCATTGAGGCAGCGCTCGCAAAGCGAAAGGAGGGGCGCTGATGCTGAAAGACATTACAATTGGACAGTATGTAAAAGGCAACTCCATTTTGCACCGCCTTGATCCACGTACAAAAATATTTGGCATGTTGGCGATCATGGTGTCGTTGTTTCTTGTCAACAACTGGCTGGGGCTGGTCTATACTGCGGTAGTGGTTTTTGCGGTGCTGTTTTTGAGCAAGGTGCCGGTGAAATTTTATATCAAAGGGGTGCGCCCGCTGCTCTTTATTTTGGTGTTTACTGCGGCCATTCAAATTTTCCTGACGCCGGGAACCATTTTGTGGCAGTGGGGCATCCTGCATATCACTGCGGAAGGTGTGCGTCTCGCCATTTTCATGTGCACCCGACTGGTGCTGCTTGTGATGACAACGAGCGTGCTGACTTTGACCACCACACCGATCGTGCTGACGGATGCGGTGGAAAACCTTTTGTCGCCTTTTAAGCGCATTGGCGTGCCTGCCCATGAGCTGGCCATGATGATGACCATTGCGCTGCGTTTCATCCCAACCCTGATTGACGAGACCGATAAAATTATGAAAGCGCAAACAGCGCGCGGCGCCTCCTTTGATGAAGGCGGCTTAATGAACCGCGCACGGGCCTTGCTGCCAATTTTGGTGCCGCTCTTTTTGAGCGCCATCAATCGCGCCAGCGAACTGGCCATGGCCATGGAGGCGCGCTGCTATCATGGCGGTGAAGGGCGTACACGTCTGCACGAATTGTCTTACGCAGGGCGTGACCGTATTGCCGGGATTGTGCTTGTTGTGATTCTTGTGTTGGCGGGTTTATCCAGGATGGTGATCCTGTGACGACCTACAAATTAACCATGAGCTATGATGGTGCGCAATTCGCTGGCTTTCAGCGACAATCAGATGAGAACCTGGTGACCGTGCAAGGGCTTTTGGAAGAAACCATTGCTGCGTTGTTCAACACACCAGTGCATATCCATGGCGCAGGACGCACCGATGCTGGTGTTCATGCGCGGGCACAGGTGGCCCACTTCAGCATGGATCGTTCCATTCCCGCAGAACGCTTGCGGTATGCCTTGAATCGTGCGCTGCCACCCTTCCTGGTGGTGAGCAGGGCAGAGGAGGTCGAGACAGCCTTTCATGCGCGCAAGAGCGCCATTGGCAAATGGTACAGCTATCGCATTTATAATGAACAAACGCCGCCAGCGCTTGGCCATGGCTATTTTACCCATATTCCTCAGCCACTGGACCGCGGCTTGTTTGAAGCTGCGCTGCAGAAAATGGTGGGGGCGCATAATTTTGAGGGCTTTTGCGGCCGAGGCGCCACCGTTAAAACCTTTGACCGCACCTTGTATTTGGCAAAACTTTGCATTGATGCAGCGCATCCGGCCTGGTGGCAGATTCACTTCGTTGGTGATGGCTTCTTGCGAAAAATGGTGCGCAATCTCGTGGGAACAGCAGCCGACATTGCTCTGGGGCGTCGGCCGCTCGACTGTGTCGATGAGGCATTGACAACGCATGATCGCAGTAAAGCAGGGCCGACAGCACCAGCAGAAGGTTTGGTGATGGAGGAAGTTTTTTACGACGATTCACGTTTGCAGGCATGTTTGAACGCCTTGTCAGCGGCGCCAAATGATCGTGTGGCACCGCTGTTTGACTGCTTTTGAAGAACGGCGGAGAAGGTTGGATTTTCCTTGACATCTTCTGGCGATTCCAGCATAATTTTTATATATTCATGGTGAGAGGAGAGCGATCTTGTGGCGATACAACGCTATTTGCGTGTGGCAGGCACGATGCTGCTCGCGCTGACAATTTTATGCATTTGTGCGGTGCCTAGCGGCATCATTCCAGCTATTGTATCCTTGATAGTGGCTGCCCTTACAGCCCTTGACCTATTGGCGCTTGTTGTGCTGACGGTGATCAAAGACCACAGCTTTAGAGGCTTTGTTCATATTTTGCTGTATGTGGCCATGCTGCTGATAGTGTCTGGTGGCATTGGCTCATCATTTTTCAACAACAGCTTGATTGTTGAAATGCCTCAGGGATCAACGGCTGAACTTAGCGGCTTAGGCATGGAGGGCTACACGCTTTCCTATGAATCTGTTTGGGGAATGAGCATAGATGATGCGTCGGTTGATGTTGTTCTGACGCGTCCTGATCAGGTGTCGATTCATGAGACACTTAGCCAAAGTGCACCAATGGTTTATGACGGCATTGAGATTCATCTAATGCACGCGGGCAGTGGTGACGTTGTTTTTCTGGTGCAGTATGATTGGTTCCGCCATCTGATTTGGATTGGTGGCATTCTGTTTGCCATCGGTCTCGGCCTGAGTGCCATTCCGGCTGTGAGAAGAAAGGGGGACCACGCATGCTAATGACCGTTCTTTTTTATATCATTGTGGTCTGCCTGGCCCTTGTTTTGATTGGCTGGTCGGCCAGTGAGCTGATGCACATTTGGCAGGCAGGCGCTGTGATGAGCCTGGTATACCTGCTGACAGCCATTGTAATGATCGTGCGCCTGGTGATTGTCTGTGTGCGCGGCGATGCACTCATAAGCGGCGGCGCCTGGTGTATTTTTGCGCTGACGCTGGTGGTTGCAGCGCTCTATATGCACTTTCGCCTCTTTGGCACGATGATCGTGCCATTGTCTGCACTGTTGCTGCTCGTGCTCGAAATGTGCCTCTACCTTGGCAAACTGCCGGGCGTCAATGTCTGGCTGCCAATGGCTTATCAGTCAATGACATCGTGGGGAAAGAGCGCTATTGTGCTGATGATGATCGGCCTCGGCCTTGCAGTGGCCTGTCTCCTGCTTGCTGTGCCAACCTGGTGGCGCGTGCGCAACCTGGCAGCCCGCGAAGCAGCAGAAGCCGCCAAAGGTGACGCAGACGCAGAGAACAACGAACCCCTCAGCGAAGCGGCCATTCGCGCACGTATGCTGCAAAAACAAACCGACGATGTCACCCGCAAAATGCCGCGTGTACTTTCGCACTTCGTCTGGTGGGCGCTGGTGGTGCTCAGCTTCGCTTTGGGTGCTTATGTGCTCTGGTGCCACACGCTCTATGGTGTCTACTGGCTCTGGCAGCCAGTCATTGGACTGGCAGTGGTGGCCTGGGTGCTGCTCTTTATTGGCAAAGACATGCTCTTTATTCGTTCCTATTGAACATCCACGCAACAGCCTCAATGAGGCTGTTTTTTGTTGCATGTGATTTGCGAAAGTTTGGCATCAAAAAAGGCGCAGGATCATAACAATCCTGCGCTTTTTTATTTGTCCGGGAAGATTGAAACAGACTTTCACTAGGCTTTATGAAAATGATAGACTGAAAGAAATGCATTGATACAAAGGGGCGTTAAGCAATGACAAGTTATCAGTTAAATGACAAACATTTGTTGCGCTATCGAGAGCACCTGCAATTGGAAGAGCGAAGCAACGGCACCATAGATAAATATCTGCGCGATGTGCGTCAGTTTGCCGCATGGCTGCGTGACGCCTTGGTGGACCGCAGCAAAGTGGCTGCTTGGAAAGCAGCGCTGCTGGCACAACATCTCGCGCCAACAACCATTAATTCCAAACTGGCGGCGCTCAATGGGCTGTTTCGCGTGTTGGGCTGGCACGATTGCCACACAAGCTACATCAAAGTGCAGCGGCGCATGTTTCGCGATGCTGGGCGCGAGCTCAGCCGCAGCGACTATGAAAAACTGGTGCAAACTGCCCGCAGCCAAGGCAGACGCCGCCTGACCCTGATCCTGGAAACCATCTGCGCCAGCGGCATCCGTGTGTCGGAGCTGCGCTATATCACCGTGGAGGCAGCACGCCGCGGCAAAGCAGAAATCATGCTCAAAGGCAAGGTGCGCGTGATTCTTTTGACAGAGAAACCATGCCGAAAACTGCTGCACTACGCTGCAAAAGAAAAAATCGCCTGCGGTGAAATCTTCCTCACCGCAGACGGTACCTGCTTATCCAGACAGCAAATATGGGCCGAAATGAAAGCCCTGGCAAAAAGCGCCGGCGTAGATGCAGCCAAAGTGTTTCCCCATAATCTTCGCCATTTGTTTGCCACCATCTATTATTCTGCATATAGAGACATCGTTCGTCTCGCTGATGTGCTGGGCCATTCTTCGGTAGAAACTACCAGAATTTACCTTCTCACCAGCGGCACCGAACATTTACAACAACTCGAACGCTTGCGTTTGGTATTGTAACATGACAAAATCAACATTTTGTCTATTATTTTCACCAAACAAATTCTCTTGTTTGTTTAATTATAGGAATTATACCACATACATGTGGTTTCCGTAAAGAGA
>JAXJBF010000028.1:0-5697 GCA_036303105.1 Peptococcaceae bacterium
AATAAGGAGGTGCATCATGGGTGTCGTCATCGTCTGCATCATCATCTTTCTCTTGATCATGATGCCTATCGTCATCATCATGAAGATGTTTGACAAATTTGATGAGCAGCGGCAGCGCATCGAAGCACTGCAAACGCAGCTCAACAGAATCGAAGACCTGAAACTGAATGAACTCAGCAAAAAACTCGACGCTCTCGCCGACTCTGCGAACACTCCACATTAAACACCAAAAGGCACGACCACACATCGTGCCTTTATTTTATAAGAACACACATTTTTATACGATCACCTTGCTGTTTCCAGCCATTTCATCTATCATAAAACAAAGAATACTTGCTGCAGAATATCCAATGAACAGCTGCGATCGATAAAGCGGGAGGCGATTGCGTATGAACCAACCTATCCCAGACAGGCTCTTGAGAGAGATTACATCCTTTGCACATAAGCACCATATCGAGGCCGTGATCCTTTTCGGTTCGCGCGCAAAAGGCACGCATACAGAAAGAAGTGACATTGATCTTGCCATCGCTGGCGGGGATTTTGACGGCTTTTACTGGGATATTAAAGAAAATAGCCACTCTCTCCTGACATTCGACATCGTGGCATTTAACGATACCATTTCTGATGAACTAAAAAAAGAAATCGAAAGAGACGGGGTCATGCTCTATGAAAAAACTCGATAATTTTTCAAACTGCCTTCATATATTGAAAGAAGCCAATTTTGAATTTGCAAACGACAACGACATCTACCGAATGGGTGTGATCGGGCAGTTTAATTTAACATTTGAGCTGGCCTGGAAAGCATTGCAGGCTGTGCTGAGAGAACATGGCGTCCAAGGCGCAGACACAGGATCACCCCGAGAAATCCTGCAGCTTGGTTACAAAGTAGGGTTTCTTGACGACGCCGCCGTTTGGCTCACCATGTTAAAAAAACGCAATATCGCAGCACATATTTATGATGAAGAGCAGATTGATGATCTGCTTTTGCTGATTCGCGACAGCTTCATCCCTGCCTTCCTTGCATTGGAACAGCAGCTTCGCAAAAAATTGGATGAAGTTCAAGACACCTGGGTATAAACCCTCATCCCTTCACACCTAAAAATGACAGCAACAGACTGTTCAACACAATAAAGGCACGACCACACATCGTGCCTTTATTTTATAAGAAGACCAAAAAGGAGCAATCACCATGGCTGGATTACAAAAAGAAAATTTGACCAACGAGGTTCTCACCGAACTGTCCTGGATCATGAACGTGATCGACGATCTTTGCGAAAAAACAGGCCTTGAAACCTACCAATCAACCCTCATCAAATACCGCATCCAACCGGAGGAGGAACACGCTTTGAACCAATACCTGTTTCTGCACTGGCGGGAACTCGACACCCTGACCACTCAGGACATCAGGCAGGGCGTGGCCGCGCTCTTTTGCGAACACACCGGCAAAAAACCATGGTCACGGCCCGACGACGTTCTCGAAAAACTCGTCACACTCTGGCAGGAATACACAGGCTTGTGCACCCATGAAGCCACCTCCGCCGAGCGCGCGTAGCCGTCGCCTGTGCTTTCACATTGCCTCCGCTGCCCTCCTGTGTTAGACTAAACGCACAATAAACTGCATGCAGGCGTACCGCTGCTGAGGGGAACAAGCGGCGACGCGCCCGATCACAAAGGAGGTCTCCCTATGAAAAGGAACACACCGCAAGATGACCCACCGCCTCGGCGGGCCATCTTACGCACACGCATCGCGGCCTGCTGGAACATGCACCGCGCCATGCGTGCCCACTATCGCAGCATACACCGCGAACACTGGCAGCAGCAAACACGCCTCGGCAAAATGGCCTACATCATGGCAGGCTTTTTTGCAGCCTGGTTTTTGTTTGAAGGGCTCGTTCTCTCCATCTTTAACATCACCATCCTAGGCATAGACGGCATCTACGCCCTCTATTACGCAGCCATGATCTGTGCTGCCCTGGCCAGAAAATGGAAACTGCTGCTCGCCGTTTTTATCGGCTTCTATGTGCTCTATGGCATCGTCATCTTTGGCAGCGAAGCCATTTGGTACTACCTGCTCAAATGGTTTGGCATCGACGTCTCCTGGCGTTAATCTTCCACACAAAAAAACCAGCCCCACGGCTGGTTTTTTTGTTTCGTCTCTGGCAGCACCTTAGGCCATCCCCTCATTCTGTGCCTGTTCAGTGTCTGCGGTTTTCTGCTCGCGTTCTAAAAACGTGCGCACCGCTTCCTCTACCGCCGCATTCAGCGTGGTGTCGTGTGCCATCGCCCAGGCTGCCATAGCCTTGTGCAGCGCTGGCTTCATGCGCACGTTGAACTGCCCCTTGAACGCCTTGCAGGGCCGCCGCCCCACTGCCGCGCAAAACGCCAGATACCGGTCCACCGAATCATGAAACGCCGCTTCCACACCGTCCATCGTTGCGCTCTCATAATTCACCGCATCCACAATCCCCTGCACCTTGCCATACAACACCTGCGCCTCGGCATCATAATGCACCTTTGTGACATAGCCCTTATACTCCAACACATCCATCAGTCTTCACCCTCCCTGCAAAAAAGTGCGACAGAACCCTGCCGCATTGATGGCATATTGCCTTTTCTTTTAAAAAAACCATTAAATAATTTAAATATACTATATATTATAAATAAAAGGCACGATTTGAGCAATCGTGCCTTTTTACTATTTATCCATTCATGCATCCAACTCAATCACATGCTGTACGCCGTCGCTGTCGGTAGCAACAAGTTGACCATCAACCATATCAAGGGTGCAGGTGTTAACGGCAAAATCCAAGGTGTAAGTTTCCGTATCGCCGCCAATAGTGGTCACATAGAGACGGTTTGGATTGATGTCATAATCCCAGCCGCCAGCGCCCGTACCATCAGTAGAATAAACCGTACTACCATCCACATAGAAGGACGAGGAAGCGTAAACATCTGTCAGATACGTCAACTGTGTGCCATCCACTCGGAACAATGGCACTGGCTTGCTAATATCAGAATCGCATTTAATACCGAGATAATCCACACCATCGATGTCACGTTGTGCAACGATTGGATCAGACTGTGTATTGCCCCAAATGGTATAGCCTGCTGGCAAAGTCAGTTCCTGAATGCCATTGGCGTTACCACGCAGAAGTTTTGTACCAATTACCTGATAATCCACTTCATCGTTCTGATAAATCCAAACTGTGCGCGTATCATTGTCCCAATAAATACTCCCATACAATTCAGTGAAATCACGTGCTGGTAAATACGTTCTGTCAGCTTTCAAAGTTGGCACTGTATCAAACGTACCCGCCTGACCATTGGCCGTATAATTAGCATTTCCAACTTGCAACGTGACATCCACAGAGCCATCCTTACTTGTGATACGAATGCTTCCATCCGTTTGCCAATCGGTGTTATAGCCCAAGGATTCACTCACCACGCGCAATGGAATCATGGTGCGCCCAGCATCAGTGATATAAGGCTGTCCTTCTGCTGCGCTGCTGCCAATATATCCATTATTGACAATCAACTGTACATCGGTGCTGTCAGCTAAAGCAGCACTCGGTGCCAACAAAAGCGCCGCACAAGTCAGTCCAGCCATCAATTTTTTGCTTTTCATAATAATCCTCTCCTCAAAAAAAGATAACCAATGGAAAGAATGATTGTATTTGGTTGTTAATCCCTCCTAAACACAGACTGAAGATAGCATTCATTTATTTCAATATTCTTTGTGCAGGCCACAGCTACAAACAAAGAATTTCGAAATCTATAAAAAGCCCTTCTTTGTTTGGATTATAGCACCATTTCTGCCACTGTGCGGGAAAATGTCGTAAACGACGTTTTTATGACGTGAACGACAAAAAACCTGCAAGTCCATAGACTTGCAGGCACGATATCAATTTTTTCTATTATTGTAGAACGATGTTAAAGGAAAGAGAAAACGTTTCGCCTTCCTGCTCAATCGATGGCTCAGCACCATAATTTGCCAGGGCGTCGCGGATGTTTTGCAGGCCAAAGCCATGGTTAATTGTATCGGCTTTGCTGGTGGTGAAGCGGCGGTCGTTGTTGGCTGGTGCGGTGTTGCTGAGGGTGCAAAAAAGAGAGTGTGCATCCTGCACCAGCAGCAGGTCGATGCGCTTTTCAGCGTTCTCCGGCAGGCGGTCGCAGGCTTCGATGGCGTTGTCCAACGCATTGCCAAAAATGATGCAGAGGTCCTTCGCATCAAGAGGCAGGCGTTCCTGAATGCGTATCTCGGTGTTGAACACGATGCCCTTGCTTTCGGCAAGGGATTTTTTTGTGCTGAGAATGGCATCCAGCGCGTTGTTGCCAGTGTTGATGCTTTGGCTAATGTATTGCAGCTGATCGGTGAGCCCTGCCACATATTGCTGCCCGCCTGAAATATCAGCGTTATCCAAATAGCTTTTAATAGCAATCAGCTGATTGACCATATCATGCTTCACACGCCGCAGCTCATTTTGTTTCAGTACAATTTCATCCATATGCTTGAGCTGCGATTCCATCTGCTGCTCAAACTGCTCTTGTTCACGAATGATTTGATTCTGCTCCGCCATATGTTCATATAAGTACAATGCAAAAAATGTACTAAAAAACAATCCAATCAAACTGCTGATAGACAATTTTTCATAATATAAATCACCAAGCTCAAAATTCATTCTGAAAAATAAAAATGCTACGATTACTGCATTAATAAACAATAATAAGAATAAAAACCAATACACTGGTTTTAGCATCAACCGTCTCGTTTTTAATTTAACACGAATCGCATTGCAAATAGCAATACCAAGTGTTTTTGATAATATTATTCCAAGCAAGCGATATTCTGAAATATAAATAATATTGGTGACACTAATTTTGAAAACCAACGTTTCAATATATAAAATAAGTACTTCAGAAATTCCACTAATGAAAATACCAATGATAATTGCAATAATTTTAGTATATATATGACCTTGATATAAAGTAGATGCAATTAACGCAACAACAATCATTCCTAGAATATTTAACAAAGTATACATTAAAAAATGATTACAAATGAGCAGAGCTATTGTTACACCAATAATTCCAGCTATGAAATACAAAAAAGAAAGGCCCTTTCGACGTTTTAGAAACGTTTCAAACAATAAGAAAAACATAAGCGCTTCTGAAAATGTCGATAGTATTTCAGAAAATAATACTATACCATTCACACTCAAACACTCTCCTTTTTATGCTAGAAACGCTGCATTAACGCTCTTCTTATAAACACAGCCAATTGACACACAATAGCATAAATATTTTTCGTGCCAGGGAAGTGCAATAAAAATAGAAGAGGAAAAAGCCAAAATAATCACGCCTGCAATATACTGCAATATCGCAAATTGTCGGCGCCGCTCAAAAAAGGCATCAAACATCAAAAAGAACATGACCGCTTCAACAGGCGCCGTCATGCTGTAGGCAAAATCAATAATCGTCATATTGAAGCCTCCATTTTTTATTTATTGATTAACACAATCGAAAACGACAGAGAAAACGTTTCACCTTCCTGCTCAATCGATGGCTCAGCACCATAATTTGCCAGGGCGTCGCGGATGTTTTGCAGGCCAAAGCCATGGTTGATTGTATCGGCTTTGCTGGTGGTGAAGCGGCGGTCGTTGTTGGCTGGTGCGGTGTTGCTGAGGGTGCAAAAAAGAG
>JAXJBF010000029.1:0-48231 GCA_036303105.1 Peptococcaceae bacterium
ATATTCATCAGCATATCAAAAGCACTAAAGCTGGCACGATCGAAGCGAAAAATGCTTTTTGCCAAATCAAAACCGTGTTTTCCCAGCACTTGATAAAAGCCCTTTGCCCAACGCATACGCTGATTCCAAGATTGTTTAAACGTAATTGGCTGTTCATCATAGAGCATCGCCCCGCCGGCATAACCAATTTTTTCACCAGTAACGATGGTCGCAGCTGTAAACTCAATGTCTTCTGTCAACAAATGATAATTCCAGCCGCCGCGTTCTTTGATCAGATCTGCAGCCACCATGAACCCAGTGCCACTGATGGCGCAGCTGTTGTGCAATACATATCTTGGACGATTCAAGTATTCTGCCTCGCGTAAAAACCATAATCCGTAACCAGATGAAATCCAGTTTTGTGCATAGTTTTTCGAATTACGATAACTTGTGATGACACGATACCCTTGATCAAAAACTTTGTTCATTTCAGACACATAATTTTTGGTCAACAGATTGTCAGCATCCAACACCAAAAAAGCATCATAATCATTAGCCGGATCTGCAAAAATTTTTTCAAAAGCGAAATTCATCGCGTAGCCTTTGCCAATGTATTGCTTATTAAAACGCTCGAACACAGTGCACCCCAAGTCACGGCAGATATCAGCCGTATTGTCGGTGCAGTTATCGGCGACCACAAAAATATGCAGCTTATCTTTTGGATAATCCTGCTGCAAAATACTCTTACACAATTCCCCAATAACTTTACTTTCATTACGTGCTGAAATGAGCACAGCAATTTTATGTAATTTTTTAGGATTGTATGTCTTCCCTTTTTTCTGTTTATCAATCAAGCCAACGATCAAATAAATGATCTGATAAAAGTACATAATGAAAAAGACAATACCAATGGTTAAGTTTACACCATATATCAACGATGCCACTAACATGAACCTCCCCTAAAGTTCTCATGCATCAAACATTTTCTTCTAGTATAGCCAGTTTTGTGACGTTTAGCAATAAAAAAAACAGCACCTGTCTCCTTGAGAAAAACAAATGCTGCATCAAACGATCTTCATGTTGTCTTTAAGCGAACCACAAGCGCAATACACCTAACAGCAGAAGATGACCTGGATAAAAAATATAGAAGAACCATTTTGAAAAAGTTCGTCCCTTGCTAATGCGTTTTCCATTATAACAATAGACAATGGCCACCGCCGCTAGTGCCATGCCAGCCACTTGTCCAATTGTCCAGCAAAGTGTTTGAGCCAACGAATACACCTCGAGCCCTACAGAGAAACGATCAAGTGCAAATACACCTATTGCAATCAGAAATGCACGCGCTACTTTTTGTTGATTTCCTGCCGCCCAAGCAAACAGTACTGTAAAAATAGGTGCTAATAACGCCCAATCTGAGTCTAACGACAAAAGTGTCAAAGCAACAATCAATAACACCTTGATATAGTAGCTTTGTACAACTTCCAACACATAAAGAATGCCAAAACAAAGAAGCAATGTAAAAATCATATTCATGCCAACATAATCCAGCACCGCTCCACGCGTAAACGCCAGACAAAACGGCAATTCAGACACAGCCGCAAAAACCGCCAAACGTCCCGCATAACGCTTTTTTGAGCGGGTGTAGTGATAACCTTCCACGAGGAAAAAACACATCACCGGCATCGTGAAATAACCAACATCTTTGAAGCATTCCGCCCAAAATGTGCCCGGTGACATAAACACATTTGAAATATGATTCAACAGCATGGTTGCCATGGCAATATATTTGATCGTATCTCGACTCACCGGCGCCCACCCCCTTTGCTTCCGCCATTATACCACGCCCATTGCATAGAAAAAAAGCGGCAGTCACCTGCCGCTTTTCCTTATTTTGCTTTTGACAACAGCTCTTCTACATTCAATACATAACGATTGCCATCAAGATCAACAGCCACAAGTTTGCCACCATCCATACTCAGCTTACACTCATTGATAGCAAAATCTACATCCACACTTACACGCGAGGAACGATCCCCGATTTTATCAATATAGAGACGGTTTGGATCAATTGTAAACGGTCCCTGATGCAGCCCATCAGTAGAATAAAGATATTCGCCGTCTGTTGTGTAATCAGAAGTATTCGCGATCGTGCCAATGTATGTCATCATGCCAGTGTTGTCAGTGGTCATATCATCTGGCATGTTGACAATATCCATGGTGAAATTGTTCGATACGGAGTGCATCATTGAAATGCCTAAATACGGCTGACCATCGATCAATTTTGCGTTGTGCAGATCAATCTTATCTTTATTCGCCGGAACAAACCAATCTGCTATTTCTTCAGGCGCGCTCAAATACGCCCCGATTTTCTCCTCGCTGTTCTCTTCGAAAACATACAAATGATCTTTCACCGCAGACGTTTCACCCTGAAGCAGATTGAATGTCAACGGCGTCCCTTCGATTGAAATTTCCTTCGCGTAATATGGATCATCGTTAATCACCCAATCCGCATCACTCGTGATCGTGACCGTACGACTGGCATTGTCCCAGTCAATCGTGCCCAACGTTTCCGCAAAAGCACGAGCTGGAACATAAGCGCGGCCTTCGGCACTGATCGTCATTGGCGTATCCAGCGCAATACGCTCGCCATTGGCATAAAAATAATCGGCACCATTTTGAAAAATCGCTGAATAATGGTTGCGCTCATTTTCAATGTACACATTGCCATTGACATAAGTCACACCACATTGCAGCGATTCGCTGATAATGCGCAGCGGCAGCATCGTTCTGCCTAAGTCAGAAATATACGGCTGACCAACTGCTGCATCAGAGTAAATCGCTTCATTGTTGACCACAAGCGCCATATTCGTTGACGCCGCCTGTGCTGGAACCGCGCACGCGCACAACAACGCTCCGCCAACGATCATGGCTTTCATTCTCTTTTTCATATTGCATTCCTCCAAACTTAGTGATAATTGGCCACAGCTATAACTTTATTATAGAATAAATGCTCAATCTGAACAGCACTGTGGCACGAACAGGCGATAACTGGCCACGAAAACATTTACAGCATAAAAAAGAAACAAACACAGCACAAAATCATGCCATATTTGTTTCTTTGATCGCTAAGATTCATCTTTTAACGGTAGAATAAAACTCAGTGAAAAACTTCCTTCCTGCCATTCTATCGCTGGCACGCTGCCATATTTTGCCAGAGACTCTGTAAGATTAACAATGCCAAAACCATGATTGACTTTATCTTTTTTCGAGGTTGTCAAGTTGTTCCTTGGTTGTTGTAGAGCGGTATTAATGATCTTACACAGGAGCACGGCATCAATCTGCACAAGAGAAAGAGCGATGCTTTTCTGCTGTTCATCATCCAGAAGCAGACAGGCTTCAATGGCGTTATCCAATGCGTTGCCGAAAATCGTACAGATGTCCTCCGGCGCAATTGGTAAATTTTCCTCTACATTCAGTCTGGCGCTAAAATAGATGCCCTGACTTTCTGCCAGCGTTTTCTTCGCACTCAGTGTCGCATCCAATGCCACGTTGCCTGTATTAAAAGCTGGCGTGATCACCTCCAAGTGATCTGTCAATCCTTCAAGATGGTGCAGTCCACCAACGACATCCCCCACTTGCAAATAGCCACGCAAACCTTCCAACTGATTGACGATGTCGTGCTTGAATTTTCGCAATTCGTTTTGTTTTGCCAGCAGGTCATCCAAATGTTTAAGCTGAAGCTTCAAATGCTGTTCATATTGTTCTTTTTCATGAATTGCTTTACTCTGCATTATCTGACGTTCGTAAAGAAACAGGCTAAATGTAATCCCTAAAAAGAGAAAAAAAGAACATGTAACAACTTGCTCATTATATGTTGTAGCATTCAATGCATAAGATAAATCAAACATAATATAAGTAATTGCAATGTAGCAAAAAAACAGCAATAGGAAAATCAACCAGTAGTCTAAGTTAAACTCTGTCCGCTTTCTTCGAACACGAATCACATTACATATAACCAACTCTAACAATTTTGAAGAAAAAACACCAAACAAACGATAATCTAAAATTTGAACGATTGTCTCACTTGTTTCGTTCAAGATATACGTCATCATAGAAAGGATAATCACTTCTGTTGAAAATCCTATTAATACACTAAGTGCAACAGCAAGCAATCTATTTCGTATCTTTCCATTATATAGCAATGAAACAAATACCGCTAAAAATGGCATGCCTAGCACATTAAAAAAACTAAAAATCAAAAAATGATTACATAGAAGAATTAAGACGGTAAGCGTGCAAATTCCTAAAAAATAGAAACTCGGTCGAAAATTTAGCCTGCGTTGTAAAAAAGCTTCAAACATTATAAAATATGCCAACGCATCTGCAAACGCCGACAATAGATTGGACAGTTCATACACGCTCATAGACCAACCTTCCTTTCAAGGTAGCTCTGCCAGGATTGGCGAAACGCCTTCTTATATTTTTCGCCCAATGGTATATGCGGCATGTTTTGGGCGCGAAGAGCGATATTCGCAGCGTTTACCGCGCGAACATGTTCAAGATTGACGAGATAGCTTTTGTGTGCACGGGCAAAGATGCCCGGTGAAAGCATAGATTCAAACTGAGACAGCGAACAACGGGTGCGATAAACACTTTCCCTGGTATGAAATACCAGATAATGGCTATTGCTCTCAACATAAAAAATCTCGTCGTAGTAGAGATGAACCGTCTTTTTATTGTCGTCAATGCTGAGGCTGAGCCGTCGACGCGCCAGCTCGCGGGCAACGGTGTCAAGGGCGTGCGGCAGATCAGTGTCAAGATTGGCTTTTTCTACAAAATCCAACACATTGTGGCCAAAGGCTTTTTTCATGTAACGTGTATGACTGGTCACATAAATGATAATCACCTTATCGTCCAGCGCGCGAATGGCATTGGCGGTATCAATGCCATTCATTGCGCCCATTTCCATATCGATGAAAAGAGCGTCGTAACGCACACCATTATTCTGATAATCAGCCACCAATGCTTCACCACTATAATAGGGTTCACTTTCTATGAAAAGCTCCGGCCGTTTGTCAAAGTACGCCTGCAATAGTTTAATGTGTTCCGGCTCGTCGTCACAAATTGCAAAACGCATGGAACCTCTCCCTCCTCTGTTTGTGATGCTATTTTATTTTTACTGAGTTTTCGCCGTCTTGTCAATATCCCTGTCAGGCAGGCATTTTCCGGCCATAAAAAAGGACCGCACGCGGCGGTCTCAATGTTTAAAAAATAATATAAGCAACGATGCTCAAGGTCATCAAACTTGCAACAGTGGTGGCAAGGACAGTGCCAAGCGCGTAATCGCCTTCTTTGCGTGTTGACTGCGCAAACATTGCTACTGCAACCATGGTTGGCAAACCAGCAACAATGGAGAGCGTATGTGTCATATCGGTGTTGCTGACAAGGTGTGAAACAACGGTAAAATATACGATCGGGAAAATGAGCATTTTCGTAGCAATCCCAATGTAGAGTTCTTTCTGACGCAAAACTGGTGTCCAATTGCAGAAGCACAACAGCCCGCCCATATAGATCAGGGACATCGGCGTTGCTGCGCTGCCAATTTTAAGCAGGCCATTTTCAAGCATGTCTGGCAAATGCACATCCAACAACAATAACACGATGGCGAGCACAATGCCGCACACGGCCGGATTGATAAAATTTTTCCAGTCAAAATGTGCGCTTTTTCCTGTCGGTGTGGTCAAATAGAGACCATAGGTCCAGAATAAGCTTTGGTCAACAATGCTCACCAATGCGCTGTAAATGCCCCCATGTGCCGGGCTGACACTCAGCATGAGCGGCAAGCCGATAAAACCCACATTACCAAAAACAAAAACCGCTTGAAAGATCTGTGCACGATCTTTTGGCAAGCGTAAAAGCTTCGCAATCACTGCAAAAATTACAATCAAAGACCCATAAATACCGATGGCCATAAAAAATGCCGGTAGATCTGACGCCAATAGAGAACGGCTTGTACCATTCATCATATTCGCAAAGATCATAATCGGCAATAACAATTTCATAATTAATGATGCCAAGCGATCCAAAAACTCTCTCGTCGTAATGCGTTTTCGGGCTGCAATGTAGCCGATCAGCATCATTAAGAAAAAAGACACCAGTTGCTCCAAAATGACCAGAAACGAATCCATAAGCTTCCCACCAATCTTTTATTTTATATATAATTCTATTATAACATATTATTAGTAAAGCACAAACTATGCATGCAAAACACAACGCCCTTCACTTTCTTAATGGAAGTGAAGGGCGTGCTGCATGTAAACCTTAAAGGGAATTAGTATTGTTCATTAATAGCATTTCCAGCGAACATTCACCGCGTAAATATGGTGCAAGCTGTTGCTCTAACATGGCATCACCACAGCATAAGACAGCGGCTTTTTCAGTTGTAAACAGCGGTTCATTGTAAAGTGCACTGAAAATACCTCCACACGCTTGTAAAACAACACCACTCGCCGCATAATCCCATGGATAAAGTCTTGATGAAATATATATATCCAAGGTTCCTTCGGCAATATGACACATCGCTAAACTTGCCGACCCCAAGGCACGATGCCCACGCATAGCACAGCTCATACGATAAAGCGGCTTATCGGCGCGACGAGACAAATTATTCATTGTCGTCAGACTGGCATCAAAAAGGCAATCCTCCAAGGCCAAGGGTTGACGCTGCGGCAATGGTTGTTCATTGGCATACGCCGCTTCACCATGTACCGCATGATAGCAAATATCTGCTACAACATCATAGACAATGCCAAAAATCGGCGTGCATCCATCATACAGTGCCACACAAATTGCAAAATTTCGATGGGTGGAAATAAAGTTCGTTGTGCCATCAATCGGGTCTACAAACCATGTTAAACCCTTTACGTTTTGATTGTCTTTTTCCTCAGCAAAGAAACCTGCTGAGGGTTCTATAACAGATAAACCTGTCTTGAGTTGGTCTTGCACCCAAACATCCAGATCTGTAACAAGATTTTGATGATTGTTTTCCTTACGTCGCACGTTCAAAGGCACAGAAGAAAGGCGCTCTAACAGCGCCTTTCCTGTAGAACGAACCAACGCAACAGTTGCTTGACACTGGTCCATCATGTTCTCCTTTTACGCATTCACTGCTGTACGCGTATAATTCACGATATTGGATGCACCAGCCAATTGGGTACCATCTGGCAATACAAGTGTTGGTGCAGCAACAATACCATATTGCTTTGCTAATTCTGGCTCATCTTCAGCATAGATGCGATGATAACTCATGCCCGCTTGATCGAGTGCACGAATAGCAATCTGACAATTTGGGCAGGTATGTGTTGTAAAGAGCAATGCCTGCTCATTTTTAGTTTCTGATTGAGTGGTTTCCTGTCCTTCAGTAATACCAAGATCGCTGCCTTTTACCTTCATGACAAAGCGGCTCTTGCTGATGTCATAAAGCTTGCGGTCCTTATATTCCTGCGTTTTCCCGTCGTTCCAATTCTGTACTGGACGATAGTAACCGGTGATACGGCTGTAAACTTCTGTCTTGTTGCCGCAATGTGGGCAGGTAAATTGTTCACCTGCAAGATAGCCATGATCTTTGCAAACGGAATACGTTGGTGACAAGGTATAATATGGCAGTTCGTAGTTTTCTGCGATCTTGCGCACCAAGTTGGCTGCTGCTTTCCAATCTGGCAGTTTTTCACCTAAGAAAGCGTGGAATACTGTACCGGATGTATACAGCGTTTGAAGTTCATCCTGAATATCCAAGGCTGAGAAAATGTCTTCGGTGTAGCCTACTGGCAGGTGAGAGCTGTTGGTGTAATAAGGGGTGTCTCCTTCTTTTGCTGCGGTGATAATATCTGGATAACGTTTGCGGTCATGTTTTGCGAAACGATAGGTGGTCGATTCAGCAGGGGTGGCTTCAAGGTTGTACAAGTCGCCGTACATTTCCTGATAATCCGACAAACGTTCTCTCATATGTGTGAGCACTTCTTTGGCAAATTTCTGCGTTTCAGGATGGGTCAAATCTTTGCGCAGCCAGCTTGCATTAAGCCCAACTTCGTTCATGCCAATCAAGCCAATCGTAGAGAAGTGGTTGTCAAAACTGCCAAGGTAACGCTTCGTATATGGATAAAGGCCCGCTTCCAAAAGGTTGGTAATAACAGTACGTTTGATTTTCAAAGAACGCGCTGCGATATCCATCATATGATCCAGGCGTGCATAGAAGTCTGCTTCATCTTTCGCAAGGTACGCAATGCGTGGCAGGTTGATCGTCACAACGCCAACAGAACCGGTACTTTCCCCGCTGCCGAAGAAGCCGCCGCTCTTTTTGCGCAGTTCGCGCAAATCAAGGCGCAAACGGCAGCACATGCTGCGCACATCACTTGGCTGCATGTCACTGTTGATATAATTTGAAAAATATGGTGTGCCATATTTTGCAGTCATTTCAAACAACAGGCTGTTGTTTTCTGTTTCAGACCAGTCAAAGTCTTTGGTAATAGAATACGTTGGAATTGGATATTGGAAGCCACGGCCCTGTGCATCCCCATCGATCATCACTTCGATGAAAGCTTTGTTGACCATGTCCATTTCACGCTTGCAGTCGCCATAAGTGAAATCCATGTCTTTGCCGCCAACGATGGCTGGAAGATCTTTTAAGTCGTCTGGCACGGTCCAGTCGAGAGTGATATTAGAGAATGGCGCTTGTGTACCCCAACGGCTAGGGGTGTTGACACCATAAATAAAGCTTTCAATGCATTTCTTGGTTTGTTCGTAAGTCAGATTGTCTGCTTTGACGAACGGAGCCAGATAGGTGTCAAAGGAGGAAAACGCCTGAGCGCCAGCCCACTCGTTCTGCATGATGCCCAAGAAGTTTACCATCTGGTTGCAAAGTGTGGCCAAATGTTTCGCTGGTGCAGAAGTGATCTTGCCAGGAATGCCGCCCAGCCCTTCTCTGATCAGCTGCTTCAAGCTCCAACCAGCGCAGTAACCAGTGAGCATGGATAAGTCATGAAGATGAATGTCCGCATTTCTATGAGCGTCTGCTATTTCCTGATCGTAGATCTCGCTGAGCCAGTAGTTGGCAGTAATGGCACCAGAGTTAGAGAGGATCAGACCGCCGACAGAGTAGGTGACTGTAGAGTTTTCCTTCACGCGCCAGTCTTCAACGTTGACATAGCTGTTGACCAAATCTTTATAGTCAAGAATGGTCGAGGATACATTACGTACATTTTCATGTTGTTTTCTATACAGGATGTATGCTTTTGCCACATCAGCGTAACCGCTTTGACTCAGGATGCTTTCAACGCTGTCTTGAATATCTTCTACCTGGATTAAGTGATCGTGGATCTTTGGCTCGAAATCAGCCGTTACACGCAATCCCAACAAATCGATAATATCATCCGTATATTCTCTCCGGCATGCATCAAACGCTTTCTTGATGGCTGCCGTGATTTTCTGCAAATCGAACGCTACAATGCTGCTATCGCGTTTCACAACTTGGTACATAGATGTCAGTCCTCCCAAATAAATTGTATTCCTATGATAGCAAACAAAAACCAGGCTGTCAACAGCCTGGCACTATATATTGTTGTTTTTTCTGGTATTACCCCAATATATAACACTATATACCGCGCAATGTCGTGCAAGGAAGAATATCTTGTGCCGCTTTGCAAAATTGTTTGAGTGTTTCCTCATTATACGCCGAGAGAGATGTATCTCGAACTTGATCACGAGCAACAAAGCACTGCAAATAGTATCGCTTCGCACCTTGCAGCCATTTTGCAATTTCTAAAATATCTTCAAATGAGTGAAATTCTTGGACGATGGTCGTACGAAATTCATAGTCCACCTGACCCGAAAGCAAAAACTTTTTGCTGCGTATATAGGGGGTAAGGTCAAGCGAAGGAAGCCCACAGGTTTGCGGGTATTTTTCCGGCGTGTTTTTGATGTCCATTGCGACATAATCCAGCAGCCCTTGCTCCACAAGCTGCTCCAGCTTCTCTGGGAAGCCGCCGTTGGTATCTAATTTTACACGATAACCGAGAGCCTTTACTTCTCTTAAAAAGTCATCAATATCTGGTTGAAGCAATGGTTCCCCGCCACTGATACAGACCCCGTCAAGCAATCCCTGACGTTTTTTTAAAAATTTGAGCACTTCTTCTGCGCCGATACCTTCGTCAAATGGGCCACTGATCAATTCACTGTTGTGACAAAACGGACAATCCAACTGGCAACCACCTGTAAACAATGTGCAGGCAACATGCTCAGGATAATCAAGCAACGTCAGTTTCTGTAGTCCTTGAATGTTCATACCCCTTCTCCTTCCTATTTGACAATGTTTTCCACTTTTGTCCAGATGGCATGTTTTTCGCGTTCTTCTTCGCCATTTTTCTTCAGATCGTTCCAAACTTTGTAGTCTGTCACAAACTGGTTGTGCAACTGTGCATCTTCATCAGAAGGCAGATCTGTACTCATTGTCATGCGCTCCCAGTAACTTCTGATGGCATTACTCTCTAATTTAGCCGCTGGGAAAATAGAAACTGCCATCAACGCACAGTTCAAGAAGGCTAACATCAAGAGCATTTTTCCTACTCTTGACTTACCATCATCATGTCGCGTGCTCAAGGCAATAACAGCCAATGGAATGAGAAACCAAAGAATCGCAACGGTGCGCGCCCACCATATCGTCGACGTAAAGAGCGCAATCACCAAAACCGGAAGCACCATCCATAAAAAAGCAGTACGACGTCCAATATAATCTTCCGGCTCCTCTTGCTGTAACTCTTCTTCGTCCTCTTCATCCATATAAATGGCATTTTCGCCGACCTTGCGACTGCGAGGTGCCACAATGGCGAGAACAAGCAAAATCACAGCAGCAATCAAAAGTATACCGCCCAAAAAGCCAAAGCCTCGCAAACGAACATCGGGCTGAGCGTAAGCTGAATTAAACAAAGCCGTAAACTGCTGAAGCACTCCCAGTAAATTCAATGAATTGGTGTCCGGCGACGCCATCATGCTATAAAGAAAGCGACCAAACCATGTTTTACCTTCTAGAACCACCGGCATATAAGGCGTTACAAGATCAACGGAATGACTGCCAAATGCTAGTGCAAACGGATTACCGGTATCAACAAGATTTTGAATGAAAGGGTTGAAGCCAATAATCACAAAGCCACAAAACACCACACTTCCAGCGCGAATAGCCAGCCAACGAACGGCACGTTTTTTATACAGCACTGCAACAATCACAAGAAAGCCAATGCCTAAAACCATTGCTGCACAGATTCCGCCAGACTGACTATGTAATAGGAACAGCCATAAAAACGCCAAAACCATTAAAAGGTCGCTATGGAGATAGCCCTCATTGAGAATTAAATAAGCCAAAATCAAAAAGCATTGAATGCAATAAGCAACCACCGCGTCGCCATAAAAGCTGAACATCTGAGACAGAGCCACTGGATTGGCCAGTGACAGCAAAGCTGCCATGGTCGCCAATTTACTATGTTTTCCGCCCAAGATGCGGCGAAAGCCATATTGTGTCAATAAAAAAGTCGGTACCGCAAAGAGAAACGTGTGCGCTTTTGCCATCTCATAATGCCCTAAAAATGCATAAAGGCTGGCGTCAACATACCAAAGTGACTTTCCAGAGCGATACACCAATTCTGATACACTACCAATATCATCATAAATGGGATTCCAACCATTCGCCAGTTGGACGACAGCTTCTGTATAAAAGCCACGCCCCCAATCAGAGTACTCCCATATCCAGGAAACTACAATGCCGAATACTATGACAGCTGCAATAAAAGCAAAGCCAATCCCTACAAGTCGTTTCTTCGGCACGGGACGTTCTTCCAAACGCCCTAGCCAATAGAATCCCACTGTGCTTAATACAACACACATCGGAAGCGTAAATGCAAAAACATGCAATCCCACGAGAGCTGCGAGTGCATTGACCACAAAAAGGGCGCACAAAATCAGCAACCAAACAGCAGCCCACTGTACTGCCGTTGGTATCGCTGAAACACGTTCTTCTTCGATGCTCATGGATTCACCAGCTTTCTTCACAATCAAAAATCCTCCCTGTTTCTCTAAAAAGCAAAACAGGGAGGACCTGTACCATTATTTTACATTGGAATGCACTGCTTCTTCCAAAACCATATGTTCATCGGCAGAAATAACATGCCGACGTTCCATCAGCATACGTTCACGCATGCTCCAAAGGCTGGAAGAATAATCCACATAATAGTGATGTGGATTTTCGAAGCGCTTGACTTCATCCCAAAGCGTTTCAATCTCATCTTTACAATACTCACGAATCTCAGCCACGCTCGGACTTTGATAAACTTGTTCTCCTTTTATGAAAACCGGAACTTGCAATTTTTCTGCACGGAAATTTTTGACGGTTTTACGCTTCCAAACGGCATTTGGGTCAAAAATTTCGATCGGGCGGCTGTCATCAATGGTCTCATCAGCAAGCATAACAAGGTCCGCAATGGCCTTGTTTGTTTCAAGATCAAAGAGGCGCCATGGCATTTTATAACCCGGAGTAGTGATTTTACCAATGTTTTCACTGATTTTGATACGAGGCTGCAAAAGGCCATCTTCTTCCACTGCAACCATCTTATAAACACCGCCAAAAACAGGGTCACTCTTACAAGTGATCAATCGCTCACCGACACCAAAACTGTCAATTTTTGCGCCCTGAACCAGCAGATCCTGAATTAAAAATTCATCCAGCCCTCCGCTGACAACAACAGCGCAATCTTCGAAGCCTTCTGCATCTAACACTTCACGCACACGTTTTGACAAATAGGCAATATCCCCACTGTCAATACGCACACCGGCAGGGCGATAACCTTTTGGCACGACCACTTCTTTAAAAACTTTAATAGCATTTGGCAGGCCAGAGCCTAACACGTCATAAGTGTCAATAAGCAACGTACATGCTTGTGGATAGGCTTCTGCGTAGAGTCTGAATGCTTTCTCTTCATCGTTGAAGAGCTGAACCCAACTATGCGCCATCGTCCCCAGTGCAGGCACACCATAGTCGCGATCGGTGGATGTATTAGCCGAACCCGCCACGCCGCCAATATAGGCTGCACGAGCGCCATAATTGGCCGCGTCAGGGCCTTGAGCACGACGTGAACCAAATTCCATAACAGATCGGCCTTTTGCCGCTCGTACAATACGGTTAGCTTTTGTTGCAATGAGGCACTGATGATTGATCGTCAATAATAGCATGGTTTCTAAAAACTGTGCTTGAATGACCGGTCCACGCACTGTTACCAATGGTTCATGAGGGAATACCGGACGTCCTTCTGGTACCGCCCAAACATCACATTCAAATTTAAAATTACGCAGATATTCCAAAAATCCTTCATCAAAAAGATTCTTTGAACGCAAAAAATCAATATCTTCATCTGTAAAATGAAGGTTATTCAGATAGTTGATCAACTGATCCAGACCAGCCATGATCACGAAACCACCATCATCTGGAATTTCGCGGAAAAACATATCAAAGTAGGCAATCTTGTCTTCCAGGCCATTAATGAAATAACCATTCCCCATTGTTAATTCATAAAAGTCTGTTAACAGCGTTAAATTGCGCTCATCCATTCTTTTCAGCCCCCTTATGCCCGCCACAATTCTATGGCAGACAATCCATCCTCCAAGCAATAACTTTGTTTATATTGATAGATCTGATCCAACACGCCGACTTCCTCCGGTTGCTCCTCGACGCGCATAATCATCGGTTTTACATGTTCAAAAAACGTTGTTCGCAACAGTTCCTGACCAATGACAGCTTCAAACACGCCCTGAAGATCTGCAATGCGAAACTGTTCTGGTACCCAACGAAATGCAACTGAAGTGCGATACAGCTTCGTACGAAGACTTTCTACTGCACAACAAATCATTTCTAAGTGATCGAATGCCAGCTGCTCTGCATCTTCAACCACTTCACGATGCCAGCAGCCCATGTCATCGGCGACTAAGTCCACGCTGCCAGTAATAACAGTTTCGCCATTTTTTAAGGTCAAATGACTACGATATTGCTTTGCAGAAAGTGCTTCGGTGTGCATTGACACTTCAAACCAAGCAGCTTCGGCTGCATCATCATCGGCTTTTGGCGTTCCAGTTTCTCCATATGGAAGCATGGCCAAAAAACATTGTGTGATGATGCGTGCGCGAGGATCGCGATCAACACGGCTGAAGGTAGCCACATCCCCCTGATATACAGGCTTCAAGCCGGTTTCCTCAAAGCATTCTCTGGCTGCACATTCAGCCAGCGTTTCATCTTTCTCTAAAAAACCGCCAGGCAAGGCCCAGCCACCTTTGAATGGAGGGCGACCACGCTTAACAAGCAATATTTCCAGTGTTCTCTGTGGATATTTTTTGCTTGCATTCTCTGGCCGATCAAGCGCACGGAATACTGCGCTGTCGGCTGTCACCGATGGATGCCAATAAGCGCTGTCGTCGTAGCTTGCTACAAATTGAAAATCTTCTTCGGTTAATTTCATCGCGGCACCTCTTTTAAATCCAAGCATCAGTATCTTCAGTTGGTGCCAATTCCCAACCATCATAGATACCAATGTCGTCTTCAAGAGCTTCGAAGCATTCATAGGTTTTTTCTGTCAATGTCATCAAATTCAAATCATGCTTAGCCAGAAGTTTTAGGCCTAGACTCATTGGCTCCAGCGCTTCTTCATAAATGCGATCATCGATTACTTCATAACCCATCAACTGCATATGAGATGCCACACGAGCACGTGTCGCACCATCCTGGAAATAAAAATAATAGTACACACTATATTCATGATCCAGGTCAATCCCAGCTTCCTTAAGGTTTTGCACCATGTAACGATTACGAATATGTGCCATATCCAACTCTGATGGATAGATAGCATCAAAGAAAAAGCGCCAAGCACCATCGTTGTCGCTCATGTAGTTGAAATCATAATCATTATATTCTGATGCGATTTTCCCTACGAGAGGTGCCAAATATTCCACGTCTGGCCCGTAAAAATAAAACATACGTGTGCCTGCATAGGTTACCGAACCAACAAAACGCGCGCGTGCTTCTTCGTCCATAACCTTGATGATATAGTTCTGGATTTCGAGAATCTTGTCTTCTTCCTCTTCCTTGTAAAATCCATCAACATCCGGATCCAGGAATTCCATCTGAATTCCCATCAGCCAATGCAGGGCTGGAATTGGTGCCTTTTCAGCAATGGCTAGATCAGCACTCACCAAGGCACGTCCATCGTCCATGCTGGTCACATACATTTCATATTGTGGCGGAATCTCCAACGCAGGGTCTCGCTCTGCCTCATCATCCGCAAATGTAAATTCAATTTTTTCTCGAATTTCTTTATCTAAATTTTCCATTGAAAACCTCACTAAGTTTGAAATATTTGTAATATCTCTAGTATAACGGATTCGTCCGAGCGCGTCAAAGAAAGAAACGCAATGGCTACCATTTTCATCAACGTTTTCTTGCTCAACACCGAACCATTTTTGCCATTTACTGCAAATAAATTGACAAGCTTTCGCTGCCGTTTTATACTTAATTGTGGGCCGATCGTCGGTCTACATTTTTGTCATCCGCGCCTGCCTCGGCGGGCGTTTTTTAATAACCAGAGGAGGCTTACAATGAGCAACGATACCTTCTATATCACAACACCTATTTATTATCCAAGTGCCAAACTGCACATCGGTAATGCTTACAGTACCGTACTCGCCGATACTGCTGCCCGTTATAAAAAAATGCGCGGCATCGACACCTTCTTCTTGACTGGCAGCGATGAACACGGTCAGAAGATCCAACGTGCTGCAGAAGCTGCTGGTGTCACGCCAAAAGAATATGTCGATCAGATCGTTGAAGGTCCTGGCGGCTTCAAAAATCTTTGGGATGCCTTGATGATTGACTATGATAAATTCATCCGCACTACAGACGATTATCATGTCAAAGCTGTTCAAAAGTTGTTCCAGATCATCTATGAAAAAGGGGACATCTATAAATCCTCTTACAGCGGCCATTACTGCACCAGCTGTGAAACCTTCTTCACCGATCTTCAGCTTGTAGATGGCGACCACTGCCCAGACTGCGGCAAGAAAACCGAAATCCTTTCTGAAGAAAGCTACTTCTTCAAAATGAGCAACTATCAGGATCAATTGCTTCAATATATTGAAGACCATCCTAATTTTATCATGCCTGAAAGCCGCCGCAACGAAATGATCAACTTCATCAAAGGCGGCCTCGAAGACCTCTGCATTTCTCGCTCCACCTTTGACTGGGGCATTCCAGTGCCAATCGATGGCAAACATGTCATCTATGTATGGTTTGACGCACTTTCCAACTATATCACCGCCTTAGGCTGGAACAGCGACGACGACAGCCTCTATCAAAAATACTGGCCAGCCAACGTCCATCTCGTTGGTAAAGACATCGTTCGTTTCCACTCGATCATTTGGCCAACCATCTTATTGGCTGCAGATATTCCTCTGCCAAAACAAATCTTTGGCCATGGCTGGGTGCTGAGCGATGGTGGCAAAATGAGTAAATCCAAAGGCAATGTGGTTGACCCATTCAAGCTCATCGAAAAATATGGCGTAGATGCTGTACGCTACTATCTCCTGCGTGAAATTCCAATCGGTCAGGATGGCAACTACACCGAAGAATTGTTCATTACCCGCTATAACAACGATCTTGCCAATGACTACGGCAACCTTGTCAGCCGCACCGTCAGCATGATCGACAAATATTGCGATGGCATCATGCCTGCTTCTGAACAAGAAGAAATCATTGATGAAGATCTCATCCAAATGGCTATTACACTCGCAGCACAAGTGGCCTTTGAACTTGACAAGCTCAATTTCCCTGGCGCACTGAGCCGCATCTTTGCTTTGATCGGCCGCGCCAACAAATACATTGATGAAACCACGCCATGGATTCTTGCCAAAGACGACAAGTACCATGCACGTCTCATGACCGTGCTCTACAACCTGGCTGAAATCGTTCGCATCACAACCATTCTCTTAAAGCCATTCATGCCAGATCTGGCACCTCGTGTATCCGAACAGCTCGGTGTTGATCTGACACAGGCAACCTGGGCCGATGCTACCACCTGGGCAATGATTCCTGCTGGCGCAAAGGTTCACAAAGGCGCACCACTCTTCCCTCGCATTGACCCAGCCAGCATTGAACTGCCAGCTGAAAAAGAAGAAAAACCTGCTGTCACGTTCAAAGACGAAGTGGCTTTCGACGATTTTAGCAAATTGGATCTGCGTGTTGCCCTTGTTAAAGACTGCAAGCCTGTCGAAAAAGCAGACAAGCTGCTGCAATTCACGTTGGATGTTGGCGGCGAAGAACGCACCATCGTCAGCGGCATTCGCTCTTTCTACAAAGATCCAGCGGCACTCATCGGCAAAAAGCTGGTCATTATTGCCAACCTGGCACCAAAGAAAATTCGTGGCATCATGAGCCGTGGCATGATTCTGACCGCAGCAACCGATGATGACAGCGTGCTTGAAGTACTGCAGGTTCAAAACGATGCTATCGCATCCGGTGCAACGATTTCCTGAGGCACGCCATGCAATATTTAATGGATACCCACGCCCATGTGATGGATCCTGCTTTTCAGGAAGATTATGACGCCGTACTCGCACGTACTTTGGCCTTGCATGCCATTATCAACGTAGGCTGCAATTTTGACGATGCCGAATCCGCTGTTGCACTGGCCGAACAAGAACCGCAGGTTTATGCTGCTGTCGCATTGCATCCAGAAGATGCACGCAAGTACGACCCCATCAAATGGGAACGTCTGGTTGAACTGGCCAAGCACCCTCGTGTGGTTGCCATTGGCGAAACAGGGCTGGACTACCATTGGGACACAGCCACACCAGAAGAACAGAAAGTCCTGCTCTTCCGGCATATTGAGCTGGCAAAGGCACTCGACAAACCTCTCATCATTCATGATCGCGAAGCACATCGTGACTGCTTTGACACGCTCTGGCAAGGCGGTGCAGAAGCCGTTGGCGGCGTATTTCATGCCTACTCCGGTTCTGTAGAGATGATGCATGAAGCCTTGGCCCATCATTTTTACATTGGCCTGGGCGGTGTGGTCACCTTCAAAAATGCAAAAACCGCCAAACAAGTTGCTCAAGAGGTGCCGCTTGACCGCTTGCTGCTTGAAACCGACTGTCCTTATATGACCCCGGTGCCATTCCGCGGCAAACGCAACGAACCAAGCTACGTGCGCTACGTCGCAGAAGAAATCGCCAAGCTCCGCGGCATCGACGTTGAAACGCTCTGCCGCGCCACCTACGAAAATGCATGCCGATTGTTTAAAACGGATTTCTAACGCAAATCAGCCGCTCACAACCATGAGCGGCTTTTATTTTTACAGCATCTTCGTTATAATGAAATCATCTACTGAAAAGGAGGTTCAGCCATGAACCATTATGATATGATCGTCATCGGCACTGGCGCCGCCAACATTGTTCTTGAGGCCGCACAGCTGGCAGGCAAGCGCTGCGCTCAAATTGAACGCGGTAAGTTTGGCGGCACCTGCCTCACACGCGGCTGCATTCCAACGAAAGTGCTCGTCACAGCGGCAGACCGTCTCTATGAAATGCGTGAAGCCGACACGCTCGGCCTCCATGCCGGCGAAATTTCCTTCGATTGGGGCAAGGTATCGGAACGCGTCTGGAACAAAATAGACGAGAGCAAAGGACTGCGCCAGTTTTATCTCGATGAACCACACACCGATGTATACGAAGGAACGGCACACTTCACCGACGACCACACCATCGAAGTGCATTATGCAAACGGAACGGTGAGCGCGCCAATGACCGCCGACCGCATTTACATCGCCACCGGCGGGAAAACAAAGATCCCTGCGATGCAAGGCATCGACACCATCGACTATTACACCAGCGAAAGCTTTTTTGGTGACAAATATCCTGCTGAACCGTTCAAAGACATCATCGTTGTCGGCGGCGGCGCCATTGGCTGTGAATTCGCACATATTTTCCGTGCTTTCGGCGCCCGTGTGCAGCTGGTGCAGCACAATGTGCGCTTGCTTCCAAAGAGCGACGAAGCATGTTCTTCCGCTTGCAAAAAGAACCTCGAAGCCGATGGCATCACCCTCTATTTCAACAAAGAAACACCATCTGTTCGCCAAGAAAACGGCCGCATCGTCCTAACGATGGAAGATCGCGCCACCGGTGCGCTGGAGGACATTGAAGCCGATGACCTCTTCATCTGCCCCGGCATTGTCCCTGCGACCGATGGCCTCGGCCTTGAAAATACGTCCATCGCCTTGGACAATCGTGGCTGGATTCGCACCAACGAATTTCTTGAAACCAGTGTGGACGGCGTCTACGCTCTTGGGGATATCAACGGCCGTCAACAGTTCCGCCACAAAGCCAACTACGAAGCAGACATCCTGGCTTACAACCATTACAAATCCAAGAGCACAACCGACAAACGCTGGGCTCGCTATGATCTGGTGCCAGCGGTCACCTTCACCCATCCGGAAGTGGCCGATGTCGGCCTCACCGAACAACAGGCGTGCGAACAAGGACATCGCGTGCGCATCGGCCTGAATCCATACGCTGCCACGGCAAAAGGCTATGCCCTTGGGTATGAACCTGGCAGCGAAGACCGCGCCTTTGCAAAACTCATCATCGACGATGAAACCAATGAACTGCTTGGCATGCACGCTGTTGGGCCATTTGCTTCCACGCTCATTCAGCCGTTCCTCAATCTGATGAACAGCGGCGACACCGTGCTCATACCGTTGAATGAAGACATCGCCAGCAACGAAACCAAGCATCTGCGCGCCATCCATCTCCGCCGTTATCTCGATCCGCACAATCATCGCACCGTGCGAGAAACCATGGTGCCTCATCCTTCTCTTTCCGAAGTCGGCATCTGGACCTACTATCCTATCGAAGAACAGCGCATCGCTGAAAATAACGACTAAAACCATCACCGCCCGTAGGTATTGTTTGAGCAATACTTACGGGCGGTGATTTTATTGATGGCCAACATCTCCTTCTATCGTCCTATCGTCAAGATGCTTCGCTTTCAGCATCTGGCTTTTCGCTGGCAGGCTGATATGCAACATTGGCAGGATCACAATCGTCATTGTTAAATTCCCAAGCGCTCGCGTAACGATCGCTTGAGATGTGCCAACCACCATATTTTTTCGCGGTCACGAAAAGATCACCCTCGTCATCTTCGATCTTGACATAGCACATATTTTCCTCATCAAAAGAATTTGTAATGTCCTTGGCCATGTCTTGGTAAAACAGCCAAATCGAACCGTCGTCATAGTACTCAATGTTTGGCGCATCAAGCTGATCCATGATCTCCTCTTCAGTAAGCGCGCGTTCGTTGCCAAACATATCAAAGGCAACACCGCCGCCTCCAGCAGTTTGCATGTCGCCATTTTCATCTGGATAATGCACCGTATATGAACCATCGTCATTGATGTCAAGAGTTGCCGTCGTCTGATCGCCATGAATCCACAGCTGAATCGTGCGCTGAATACCGCCAATATTCGCTGCATAGGCACCACCGCCTCCGGCACATACCAGCAGGCAAATCACAGCCACCATCGCCACCACACGTTTCGTTTGTCGTTTTTTGTATGCTTTCATGGTTGCTTCCTCCAATCGAATGTCTCGAGAAGGTTGGAGGGCTGAAAAGGCCAGTTGATATTTTTCCTTATTCGTCATCACTCCACACCTCCTTTAATGTGTCTCTTAGCATGGCTCTGGCTCGAGAAAGTCTGGTTTTGACATTGGCTTCCGAGAGATGTAAAATCTCTGCGATTTCTCGTATGCTGTACGCTTCATAGTAGAATAGATGAATAACAATACGATATTTTTGAGGCAAACCCATCACAACTTCAAACAGCCATTCTGATTCCTGATTTTCAAATGGCAAAGTCATCATTGTTTCAGCCAACGATGTACGATTTCGCCGCCAAAAAGTTCGCGTTGCATTTTTTGCCTTATTAATGGTCACGCGAATGAGCCATGCTCGAATATGTTCTTCATTTTGAAAATCTCTATTTTTTAAATGATACTGAATGAACGCATCTTGTACCACCTCTTCAGCATCTTCACGGTTCTTGCAAACGTTGAACGCTACAGCAAAAAGGTTTTGATGATAACGTGCAATCAGTGACTCAACTGGTAGTCTCATGAGAATCACCATCACTCTATGATATTAAAAGGTTCCTTTGCTTATAATACAACTGTGCACTTTAAAAGGTGACAAAAAATTGCCCATTGCTCAATTTGAAATTCCTTCAAATTGAGCAATGGGCAATCACAAATTTAATGTATCTTTATAAAACTTTATTGAAATTTCTTTGCTTCACGCAAACGTTTAGCATGTTCAAGCTGCCATTCATCGACACTGCCACTCATTCGTGCAACTTCGCGAACAATTGCCGCCTCAGTATCCAGCATGGTGACGTGGGTTTCTGTGAGGCCATCCACGGTAGATTTTTCAATATAAAAATTACGGTCAGCACGCGCAGCAATGCTTGGTGCATGCGTCACACAGATGACCTGCTCATGTTGACCGAGGGCTTCAAGTTTATCGGCAACAGTCGTAAGAACAAGACCGCCAATGCCAGTATCGATTTCATCAAAAATCAACGTATCAACATCTCCTGCGCCGCTAAGAATGGTTTTAATAGCAAGCATGATGCGGCTCATTTCACCGCCGGAGGCGATATCATAAAGCGGACGCAGCGGCATCCCTGGATTTGGCGCAATCATAAAAAGGCAGGTATCCGTGCCACTGGCATCACCACTAAAATGCTCAAAATGCACTTCAAAGCGCACTGTTTCCATGGCCATGTCAGAAAGCTCACTGATCAGTCGTCTGCTAAACGCTTCACCAAGCTTAACACGGCTTTCATGAAGTTGATCCGCCAAGTGCATGTAGCTTGCACGATCATGTGTATACGTTTGGCGAAGATCGGCCAGCGTATCATCCATGCTGCCAAATTGCTCTATCTTTTCTTTCCAACCGGCAAGAGCATCTACCAAGCTGTCTATATCCATTTGATACTTACGCCGCAAGCTGGCAAGTGTTGACAATCGATCATCCATCGCCTCAAGTGTAGCTGGATCAAAATCAATGCCTTCCCGATAATGCTCCAGATCACGAGCAGTGTCATCAATGACAATACGTACACTTTCCAGTTCTCGAATATAGCCTTTAACTTGCTCATCATACCTTGCAACAGCTTTGAGACGCTCCACCGCGTCGGTAAGCATTTCATGCACACTGCCCTGGGCATCGTAAAGTGCACCTGCCGCAGCAAAAGCCGCGTCATAGAGATCCTGTGAATGTGCCGCTTGTTTATAACGCTGAGCCAGCTCTTCTTCTTCACCTTTTTTAAGCTCAAGCGGCGCCAACTCTTCGACACGCTCCTCAAGCTGTGTCAGTTCTTTTTCAAGCTTAGCTTGTTGGCGCAATGCACGCTTTAACGCGCGTCCACTTTGCTGCGCCTGTGCATAAGCTGTCACCACCTGTGCACGCAAATCCTGATGTTTGGCATCTCCCAACGCATCAAGCAAAGACAGTCGTGTGGCTGCATCACCAAGTTCATCATAGTCGTGCTGCCCATAAATACTAATGAGATTGCTGCATATACTTTTAAATTGATTTAATGTGACAATCTGACGATTGATGCGACAGACATTTTTGCCATTTTCGCGAATCTGTCGCGTTAAAACAATAGTCTCACCATCATATTCTAATCCCAGCGCATCCAGCGTCGAAAACACCGAATGTCCTTCTGGCATCACGAAGACAGCTTCCACCAATGCATGATCTTCTCCAACCCGAATGTCTGCTACATTGGCTCGTTCTCCAAGAATAAGCTTTACCGCGTCAATAATAATGGATTTACCGGCACCTGTTTCCCCAGAGAGCACATTGAAACGTCTATCAAATGACAGATCGACATGCTTTAACAAGGCAAAATTGTCCACTGTCAATCGTGCAAGCATGTCGATTCCTCCTATCTGGATGTATAATCTTCAATTTTTTCAACAACATCCTTTACGGCTTCTTTTGGTTTAATAACCAACATCACTGTGTCATCTCCAGCGAGAGTGCCAATCACCTGTGGCCAACGAGCCCGATCAATGGCTGAAGCCACCGTGTTGGCATTGCCCGGTGCAGTATTGAGAATAAGCAAGTTTTCACTGAAATCATAGCTAATAATAAATTCTCTCAGCACCATACGCAGCTTTGCATCAGTTACTGGCGTTTCCTGTGCAATCACGTATTTATAGCGATCACCGCCAATATTAACCTTAACCAATAATAACTCTTTTATATCACGAGAAATGGTTGCTTGAGTCGTTTCAAACCCTTCTTGCTGCAAACGTTCTGCCAACTCTTTTTGTGTACCAATTGTTTCATTCGAAACAATCTCTAGAATACGTCTTTGTCTTCTGTTTTTCATACCGATCCCTCTTTGCGATGCATACGACGATAATTACGATCAAGCAGTTTGTTACGTACTGTTTCAAAGAACTGATGTTTTTCAAGCTGAACAATACGCGTCGGCATATCCGCCTTATTGACACGGACCGTATCTCCTCGCCGTAAATGCGTTGCATAGCGACCATCTGTCAATAAATAGGCATCTTTCAAACTTCTTGTCAAATGCACTTCGATACCACCATCTGCAGGTACAATAATCGCATTAGTACCAAGAACATGCGCACAAATTGGATTAACAATCAAACAATCCGTACCAGGATAAATCAACGGTCCGCCTGCTGACAAGGAATAGCCTGTTGATCCTGTTGGCGTAGCAATGATAATCCCATCAGCCTGATAAGAGTCAATCAATTGATCCTTTAAATACACATCTAATTCCAATGTATTTTCTACTGGATCACGGTTAATCGTTACATCATTCAAGCCAATGGTCTGACAAATACATACACCATTACGATATAACTCACCACTGATGGTCATTCTTTCCTCTATATCATAATTACCCGCAATCAACTGATCCAAACGTTCCTCAAATTCCTCGACTTCTAATTCAGCAAGGAATCCCAATGTCCCCTGGTTAATACCAATCATTGGAATACCCGCGCTGCGAACAATAGAGGCAGCACGTAAAAAAGTTCCATCGCCACCAATGACCACCATCAATGAGATCGTTTGTAAAAACTGTGGCCTTGGCAAATAACGAATTCCTGCACGAGAGGCCTGCAGCTGATCGCCAGCAAATACTGTCACCTGACGTTCTGTAAATAATTGTGCGACATGCTGCGCAATGGCAGCGATATCGTTTCTTTTTACATTATAGTACATGCCTACAGCCTGATGCATCACATAATCTCCTAACTTAATGATACGAATAGATGAATACCATCAAAAGCATCCCAACTAGAACACCACCAAAGAATAGCTTCATAGAGGACTTACTTTGATTTGTTTCATCAAATGACACTTCCATGATATCATATTTATTCATGTCTATAAATAAAATTCCATCTGTGTGGAAAATATTCTGATATTCAAACAGTTGCCGGCGCACATTTGGCAAACGTATATTCGCCTGTTTTCCGGTTTTCACTTCAACCAAATATGTTTGCGCACCTTTTGCAACCAAATAATCAATCTTAATAAAACTTTCTATGATTTCTCCGTCGACTGTCATTCTCACAGGCCGCCGAACTTGAGAATCAAGAATATCATAGCCTTGTTTTCGCAAGAGCTTCTCTGCTTCCTCTTCACCAATCTGCGCGCGGCGGCTAATGGCACGGCGTGTATGCTGCTGCCACCATAACCAACCCCAACGAATACAAAGCACGCCTAGAATACAACCAACAATCAACCAAACAAAAGGTTCACGCATTGTTACTGACTTACCTTTTTGCCAAAGTCATCAAATGTTCGCGTCACCAATTCGTGTACATCTATTGATATGGATTCTGCCTGAGGCGCTTTCGTAAACCAATACAAATATTCAATATTGCCTTGCGGTCCTTGAATTGGCGAATGGACCACCCCCAACGTTTTAAATCCCAGTGCTTCATTAAAATCAAGGATGTGTTGAATGACTTCTTCATGTACCGCCGGATCCCGCACAACACCATTTTTTCCAACCTTATCACGTCCAGCTTCGAACTGAGGTTTAATAAGTGCAACACCACTTCCATCTTCTTTAAGGATATTGTATGCAGCAGGAAGAATCTTTGTTAATGAGATAAACGCCACGTCCGTAGTCATCCAATCCATTAATTCTGGAAAGTCATCCGGTGTTAAAAAGCGGGCATTGGTTTTTTCCATATTTACAACGCGTTCATCAGTACGTAATTTCCACGCCAACTGACCATATCCTACATCAACGGCATAAACACGCTTAGCACCGTGTTGCAGGGCACAATCCACAAAGCCACCTGTTGAAGCGCCAAGATCAACAACCACAGCATTTTCCATCGAAATTGGGAACCGTTCAAACGCTTCCGCCAATTTGAAGCCACCTCGGCTTGCGTAGGGAAGTGGTTCGCCTACCAAGCGCAGATGACTATCTACGGATACTTTTGTACCAGCCTTATCAATTTTCTGATCATTTACTAAGACCATACCAGCCATGATATATTTTTGTGCTTTTTCTCGGGTTTCACACAATCCTTGTGCAACCACCAAAACATCTAATCGTTCTTTCTTTGCCATGCTCTTATCCCTTATTGATAAATTCTGCAATGCGAGAAGCCATTTTCTCCGGTGTCAAATGATGATCGTCTTTCAACCGATTCGTATCACCGTGTGCAACAAAAGCATCTGGCAAGCCAATACGAAGCAATGGAACCATCATCTGTGCATCATTTAAGGTTTCTAATACAGCGCTGCCAAACCCACCAGCAAGTACATTTTCCTCCATTGTAACCATTGGTTGACCTTTCTTCGCCACATCTAGCAATAGGTCAGCATCCAGAGGTTTGGCAAAACGTGCGTTAATCACACCAATATTCAATCCCTCTGCAGCCAAAATATCAGCTGTTTTTAAGGCTGCTTCAACCATCGAACCAATTGCTACAATGGTACCGTTGGTTCCTTCACGCAAAATTTCCGCTTTGCCATATGGAATTAACATATATTCTGTCACCAGCTCATGTCCAGGGCCACGTCCGCGAGGATAACGAATAGCAACAAGCCGATCATAGGCAAGTGCACTATACAACATATTTTGCAATTCTGGCTCATCTTTTGGCGCCATCACCGTCATGCCAGGGATGGTGCGCAAATAGCTTAGATCAAACACACCATGATGCGTTGGACCATCTGCACCAACGACCCCTGCACGATCAAGTGCAAAAACAACAGGTGCATGCTGTAACGCACAATCATGAATAAGCTGATCATAGGCACGTTGCATAAATGTAGAATAGATGGCCACCACTGGCTTTAAACCAGCTAATGCCATTGCACTAGACATGGTGGTAGCATGTTCTTCAGCAATTCCGACATCAAATGCCCGTTTTGGATATGCTTTGGCAAAACCATCCATCCCCGTTCCTGAAGCCATTGCAGCAGTCACACCCACAATGCGTGAATCTTTTTTAGCGAGATCAATCAAAGTGTTTGAAAACACTTTGGTATAACTTGGTTGTGTTGACTGATCCAATAATTCACCAGTTTTAATGTCAAAAGCACCCACACCATGAAATTTGTCAGGGTGTTGCTGCGCAGGCAAATAGCCTTTGCCTTTTTCGGTTAAACAGTGAATTAAAATAGGGCAGTCAAACTGCTTACTATTTTCAAAAACGCGGATCAGTTCCTCAATATCATGGCCATTTACCGGTCCATAGTAGCGAAGCCCCAGTTCTTCAAAAAAGCTTCCAGAAGTTAACATGTATTTCAAAGAATCCTTTAATCGGTCAGCCATCTCGGCCATTTTTGGGCCAATGTTTGGAATACGCTTCAGAAAATATTCCATATCTTCTTTAAAACGATTATAGCCAGGATCGGTGCGTAACCGTGTAAGATATTGACTCATACCGCCAACATTTGGACCGATGCTCATCTCATTGTCATTAAGGATGACGGTCATTTTTGTTTGCAAATGCGCTGCATAATTCAACGCTTCAAATGCCATACCGCCTGTCATCGCACCATCGCCAATCACCGCAATCACGTTGCGATCTTCATGAAGGAGGTCACGCGCAATGGCAAAACCATCTGCTGCAGAAATGGATGTACTTGCATGGCCTGCGCCGAAATCATCATAACGACTTTCGCTGCGCTTGGGAAATCCAGAAATTCCCTGATACTGTCGCAAGGTATCGAAACGCTCATTGCGCCCAGTCAACAATTTATGTACATAGGCTTGATGCCCGACATCCCATACCAATTTATCATTTGGGAAATCATATACATAATGTAGGGCGAGGGTGATTTCAACGATTCCTAAGTTTGGCGCTAAATGTCCACCATTTTTCGCGCACACTTCAATTAAACGATGTCGGATCTCATTCGCCAGTGCACGCAGCTGGTCCATCGACAAATTTTTAATATCTTTTGACTGGATGTCTTCCAACATTCCAACGTTCCCTCCCTCACGCAAATTCTTTAAGAAAATTATTTCTGTCGTTTTACAATATATTCCGCAATATAATTCAATACATCGCAATCGCCAGGTAGGCCTTGCAAAGCATTTTGTGCCAACTGACACTGTTCTTCAGCCATGGCACGAGACATGTCTAATCCGTATAATGCAGGGTATGTTGCCTTGCAATTCTTTTCATCACTGCCTACAGGCTTACCCAGCACAGACGTATCGCCAACAACATCTAAGATGTCATCAGTAATTTGGAATGCCAATCCAATGTGTTTACCATATCGTGTCAGTGCGTCAAGCTGATCATCATCTGCGCCACCAATAATCGCACCAATACGAACTGAAGCTGTAATCAGCGCACCAGTCTTATGCGCATGAATATACTTCATATTGGCTTCATCAATTTGGTGTCCTTCAGCAAGCAAATCTTGCGCTTGCCCAACGACCATCCCCTGGTTGCCGGCACCCATTGCCAGTTCATAAGTAACACGCAAGCCGATTTCCGGCTTATCTTTTGCCAACCAATATCCACTGATATTCTCGAAAGCTTGCGTTTGCAAACCATCGCCAGCAAGTGTTGCCATGCCAACGCCATAAACAATATGATTGGTTGGCTTTCCACGACGCAGTTCGTCGTCATCCATTCCTGGAAGGTCATCATGAATCAATGAATATGCATGAATGCATTCAATGCTGGCAGCGCTTAATAACGCTTCGTCCACATTCCCACCTACTGCTTGACAAGCAGCCAATGCTAAAATTGGACGCAAACGTTTGCCGCCAGAAAGCAGACTATATGCCATGGCGTCAACAAGTACATCATTATAGCCATCTTTCTCAGGCAATAACTTTGGCAGCGTTGCCTCTACCACTTCCTGAAAGGCCTTCATTTTTTCTCTACTCATTGTTGTTCCTCCATCTGAAACACTTGTTCAACACCATTTTGTAATACCTTAATTTCTCCTTCGGCATTGCGCAGCATGTTCTGACAAAGACTGGCCATATCCAGCCCAATCTTATATTGTTCCACTGCCTTTTCCAATGGGATGTCGCCCTGGCTCAGCACCTTCAACGCTTCTTCAAGCTGCGCCATTGCCTGTTCAAAAGACAATTGATTCTTTACTTCACTCATTGCTCTTCCCTCTTCTGCGAAATTGACGTTACTGCACCATCGATCGTACCATCAGCAAAATACAGCCTCAGTGTGTCGCCTATATTCACTTGCGACACAGAACGCACCGCTTGACCATCTTTCTCACAGAAAGAATAGCCTCGTGCCAATACTTTCAACGGACTCATTGCATCAAGTTTGGAAACTTTTTCACTAAACGCCTTTTGCTTCGTGTTCATGATATTTTGCATCATATTTTCCAACTCAGACCACCGTTGGTCCAATTGCAAATGATAGGATGCCAGTAATTTTCCCGCATCTTGCAGCATCCCTGCAGAAAGCAAACTTATGAGAAGTCTACGCTTATTTTGTAATAGCCCTGAAATGTACTTATCATACCTATTTCGCGCATCAGTAATTTGCTGTGCTATTTGCACACGATCTGGCGCAGCAAGTTCCGCCGCCATAGACGGCGTTCCCGCACGCACATCAGCAGCAAAATCAGATAAGGTCACATCTGTTTCATGACCAACCGCACTAATGATTGGTACTGGACTTTCGGCAATCGTACGTACGACATTTTCTTCATTAAAATTCCATAAATCTTCCAGCGATCCGCCGCCACGTCCAACAATGATGACATCAATATCATTGCGTGCATAAAGCGTGCGCAGGCCCGCTTCAATGGAACGCGCGCCATCCTGCCCCTGCACAGATGCAGGTACCAGCAGCACCTCTGCCATTGGCCAACGGCGTCTTAGCACCCGAAGCATATCTCGAATCACGGCACCTGTTGGTGATGTCACAATACCAATTTTTTTTGGCATAATAGGCAGTGCCCGTCGTGTCTCTTCACTCTTAAAGACACCTTCTGCTAATAATTTTGCCTTTAGCTTTTCATACTGAATCTGCAGGTTTCCAACACCGACGGGAAGCAAGCGCTGTACATACAACTGATAGCTGCCATTCTTTGTGTAAACAGAAATGCTTCCCTGGGCAATCACTGCTTCCCCATTTTGAGGCAGCGTACGCAAATTTTGTGCCGCAGAACGGAACATCACACAATTAATGGCAGCTTTCTCATCCTTAATAGAAAAATAACAATGGCCACTGGCTGCATGACGTTTAAAATTCGAGATTTCTCCTTCGACACGAATATTTTGCAATACATCGTTGTGATCGAATAGTTTTTTTATATAGTCATTAAGCGCAGAAACCTTAATGATGCTATTATTACTCATCAATCGACGCCTTCTTGTGAATAGCATCTAAAATGGCATTAACAAATTTATAAGACTCTGTATCTCCATAAATTTTAGCCAGTTCAACAGCTTCATTAATAATGACAACAGCTTCTGTCTTTTGCTCCGCGAAACGCAGTTCATAGACACCCATACGCAGGATATTCTTATCTGCACTCATCATTCTCAGCGTGCTCCAATGTTTTGCCTGCGCATTAATTAAATTATCAATATCAACTTTGTTCTCCATGGTCCCTGCAACGGTTTCTGAGATAAATTCTTTATCATCATCTTCCAATGCACTTTCCAAGGTGTCCTCATCCAATTCCGGAAAAATTGAAATAATATTTGCTGCTTCCAGAAAATCCTCAAGGTTATCTTTATCATGCAAGATATGTTCAAGCACATCCTTGTAATCTGTCTGCCCCATATCGCTTGAGTAAATGAGCAAAAAAGCTATCTGTCTTGCAAGCTTACGCATTTTGATCCCCCGTTCCTGTTTCATTTATATTACTAAAATCGATGCCTTGAACAAAAATGTCCACCGCACGCACTTTAACACCTGTCATTGTTTCAATATCCTGTTTGACCCTACGTTGGATCTCATTGGCAAGATCCGGAATGCAATAGCCAAACAAAACTTTTATGTTGATGACTATATAGTAGCCATCATCCTTGTAATCCACTCGCACACCTTTGGTGCCAGATTTCTTCCCAAGCATCCCTGTAAAATTATCTGTCATATTGCCAATAAAGCTTTCACTGGACGCACCAAATGAATGCGCAATCCCCTCTATCGTATTGACAGCAATGGCCGTTGCAGAAGCAACAACTTCATCATCTACGCGAATAGTGCCAAAGTCCGTATCACAAATCTGGCCCTGGCCATTTTCCAATCGTTTTTCTTCTGCCATACGATCAAACTCCTTATTCTCTGTCTTTGACGAAAGGTCACACTAATTTATTATATCACAACCCCTCTCTCTGGTCGATAAAACAATGATGATATTAGATTTTTTGCTGGACACGCGCAAAAAAAGATCACAAGCAGCATGTTCTTTTCATTTTCAAATAAAAAATCGAGGCTGAGCACGCTCAGCCTCGATAATGTTTATTGACCGATGGCAAAATAAAACTTATTCTGCTTCATCCACATAGTTGTTCCAAAATTCAACAATAGCATCCCATTCGTCATCATCGTCAATGTCATACAATAGTTCTTCGCCATCTTCCACGACAATTTTAAAAGGAATCGCGCTATCATCTTCCTCTTCATCCCAAGGAATCAAAATAGCATAATCTTGACCGTTCAGCTGAACGCGTTCAAGCACCTGCAAAGTGTGTTCATGACCTTCTTCATCAACCAAAACAACCAGGCCATCTTCTAATTCTTCATTGTCATCTAACAGCAAATCTTTTTCTTCCATGTCAATTCTCCTTTAATGCGCATCCAGATATGCTTGTAGCATAAATACGGCCGCAATTTTATCGATTACTTTTTTTCTTTTTTTTCGAGACACATTCGCTTCAAGAAGAACATTTTCTGCCTGTACTGTCGTTAAACGCTCATCAATCCAATCAAGCACAACATGATCTGGCAAATAACTCTTAAATCCTTCTATAAAACTTTGTATTTCCTGTGCTTTAAATCCTAATGTATTATTCATATTTTTAGGAAGACCAACAACAAGCTTGACAGCCTCCTGTTCTTTTAAGAGCTTCGCCAAATATGTATAATCTTCTTCCAACTTTCCTGTACGCGTATACGTTTCCACCGGCTGTGCTGTAATTCCTAATAAATCACTAGCAGCAATGCCAATGCGTCGTTCGCCCACATCAAAACATACGAGACGTCCTGTCATATTAACGTTCATCCAAATAATTGATCAACATTTCTTCGATGTATTGATCACGGTCGAATTTTTTGATCAATGCACGTGCATTATTATAACTGGTGATGTAAGCAGGATCACCAGAAAGAATATAACCAACCAATTGATTCAGAGGCTGATATCCCTTCGCTTCCAATGCAGTGTAAACTTGACGGAGCACTTCCCGTGGACCCATTTCCTGCTGTGTGGCGTTTTTGTCAAAATACATCGTCTGATCCAGATCGTCTCTCATGAATTGATCACTCCTTAAATTGATTTTCTACAATACCTGCGAAAGCTTCCAATGCACCTGCCAGTGCTTCTGGATCTTTACCGCCGGCTTGCGCCATATCAGGACGTCCGCCGCCTTTGCCGCCAACCATACCTGATACTTCTTTTATCAGATTGCCTGCATGGAGATGCTTGCGTGCGTTTCCTTGTGTCAACATGCAAACCAACTGCACCTGACCATCAGTAACGCTTGCCAATAAAACAACGCCATCATCAAGTTTATTTCGGAAAAGATCGGCCTGACTGCGCAAATCTTCCATATTAGCAGCTTCAACTTTCTGTGCTACAACCTGTAAGCCTTTTACTTCATGAATGGCATGTTCAGCGTCAGCCGCAGCTTGTTTCATTTGTGCCATTTTCATATCATCGATTTGCTTTTGCAATGCTTTAATATCACTTTCCAAATCAGCAATTTTTCCTACAATGGCATCATCGGTATTTACCTTGGCCTGCTTACGAACAGCAGCAATCAAAGCATCTTGATCGACCGTTCTCTGATAAGCCGCCATACCCGTAACAGCTTCAATACGTCGAACACCAGCAGATACAGAGCTTTCACTCAGAATTTTAAACAAGCCAATTTCGCCTACATTGGCAACATGAATGCCACCACAAAGTTCCTTACTATGCAAGCCAGCATCTACACAACGTACTTTTTCACCATATTTTTCACCAAAAAGTGCCATATGACCACTGTCTTTGGCTTCATCAATACTTGTTTCATATACTTTTACTGGTTCTGCCGTGAGAATTTCCTGATTAACCAGCGCTTCCACGCGAGACAGTTCTTCAGGAGATAATGCATGCAGACAGGAGAAGTCAAATCTCAAATGATCTGGTGCAACCAATGAACCAGACTGATGAACATTATCCCCTAAAACCTGACGCAATGCATAGTGCAGCAAGTGTGTTGCCGTATGATTACGTGCAGACGCACGCCGTTTATCCAGATCAACCACTGCATGAACGCCATCTCCAACATTCAAGCGCCCATCTATGTACCCCTGATGCAGGTATTTTCCATCTGCCAACTTGATTGTATTCTCAACGTTAAACACACCATCTTTTGCAAGCATTTGGCCCTGTTCACCAACCTGACCACCGCCCTGTGCATAAAACGGCGTATGATCTAAGATAACGATAGCATGAGTATCATAACCAAATTCAACACCCTTGTTATCAACAAGAATACCAAGAACTTGACTGTCTTCTTCTGATTTTTCATAGCCAGAAAAAACTGTAGCCGGCATATCTGGATATGCGTCGGTAACATGTTGCGCCAAATCCCAAACATTAGCAACATCTTGAGCTTCTTTTGCCTTTCGACGCTGTTCAGCCATGGCTTCTTCAAAACCGTCAATATCGACTGTCATACCTTCTTCATCGGCAACGTCTTTGGTTAAGTCAATTGGAAAACCATAGGTGTCATAAAACTTGAAGGCGCTTGCACCATCAATGATATTGCCGCCTTTTGCCTTTATGTTCGCAACTGTTTCCGCTACAATTTTCATACCATCCTGCAATGTCTGGAAGAAACGTTCTTCTTCGTTACGAATGATGGATTCAATAAACGCTTGATGTTCAATGAGTTCTGGATATGCTTCACCCATCAAATCACCAACTTTAGCCACAAACTTATAGAGGAATGGTTCATCAAGACCAATGGTCTTCCCAAGACGAACAGCACGGCGCAAGATGCGACGCAATACATAACCACGTCCTTCATTACTTGGTAATACACCATCTGCAATCAGGAAGGAGCATGCACGTGCATGGTCTGCGATAACACGGAATGCAAAACCACGTTCGTCACGATGATATTCCTTACCACTCAGTTCTTCTACATACTGAATCAGCGGTACAAACAAGTCTGTATCAAAGTTGGTATCAACGCCCTGCATAATAGAAGTGATACGCTCCAACCCCATACCTGTATCAATATTTGGTTTTGGAAGTGGGGTCAGCTTGCCAGATTCATCACGATTATACTGCATGAACACGAGGTTCCAAATTTCCAGCCATCTATCACAGTCGCAAACGCCCAACATACAGCCTTCTTCATTATCGCAGGCATACTCTTCACCACGATCGTAATGAACTTCACTGCATGGACCACATGGACCTACATCACCCATTTGCCAGAAGTTGTCTTTTTCGCCAAGTCGGAAAATACGACTTTCATCAAAACCTGTCACCTGGTGCCAAATTTCATAGGCTTCATCATCATCTTTATAAATTGTGATGTATAATTTTTCCTTAGGCAGTTTCAACTCATTGGTCAGAAAATCCCAGCAGTACTTGATGGCATCTTCCTTAAAGTATTCCCCGAAGGAAAAGTTTCCAAGCATTTCAAAGAAGGTATGGTGACGCGCTGTTTTGCCAACCGTTTCGAGGTCATTGTGTTTACCACCAGCACGTACACATTTCTGAACCGTGGTCGCACGTGTGTAATCTCTGCTTTCTAACCCAAGAAAAACATTTTTAAACTGGTTCATCCCAGCATTGGTAAAGAGCAGCGTTGGATCGTTATATGGGACTAACGAAGAGCTTTTTACATGAGTGTGACCATTCTTTACAAAATATTCCACGAATTTTTTTCTAATGTCGTTACCTGTTAACATGTAAATTCTCCATTCTCTTAAATTTCATTCTTAGTCTATGATACCAAATATCAAAAAATAAGTCTATATAGGTAGACCTATCGATTGTGTGTCGATTTACTTAAGATTGCACAAGTATTCATTATAATTTTTTATCAATTAAAAAGGCTCCTCCTGTTTCTACAGGAGGAGCCTTGAATATGCATTGCTATTTAGAAATTACTTTGCAGCCATTTCTTTGTAACGAGCATAACGAGCCTGGCTGAGTTCTTTGGTCTTCGCATAGAGCGCTTCAGCAGTATCTGGATGTGCTTTAGCGAGGGAAGAATAACGAACTTCGCCCTTCAGGAAGTCTTCGAACTTATCATAATCTGGTTCCTTAGAATCGAGAATGAATGGGTTCTTACCTTCCTTAGCCAATTCTGGATTGTATCTCCAGAGGTGCCAGTAACCGCATTCAACAGCTTCCTTGATATGGGACTGAGCAATGCTCATACCTTTGCGGATACCGTGGTTAATGCATGGAGCATAAGCGATGATGAGGGATGGACCCTGATATGCTTCTGCTTCTTCGATAGCCTTAACAGCCTGGTTCATGTTAGCACCGAGACCGATCTGTGCAACATAAACGTTGCCATAGATGGACTGCATGATACCGAGATCCTTCTTGTTGGTCTTCTTACCATCAGCAGCGAACTGTGCTACAGCTGCGAGAGGGGTAGACTTAGAAGCCTGACCACCGGTGTTGGAGTAAACTTCAGTATCGAATACGAAGATATTGATGTTTTCGCCACTAGCGAGAACATGGTCAAGACCACCGTAACCGATATCATAAGCCCAACCGTCACCACCGAGGATCCACTGGGAACGAATCTTCAGGAAGGTCTTTACGCCATCGAGATCAGCAAGGTATTCATCCTTGTCAGCAGTTGCAGCAAGTTCAGCAACGATAACATCGCTTGCATCAGCAACAGCTTTTACATCATGAGCAGCATAGCCTTCTACCCATTTAGCAGCAGCATCTTTGAGAGCAGCGCTGTAGTTGCCTTCAGCGATCACACCGCAGAGATAGTTAACCTTCTGCTTCATCTGCTGATCAGCGGTGTACATACCGAGACCAAACTGAGCGTTGTTTTCAAAGAGGGAGTTCTGCCAAGCTGGGCCCTGACCTTTTTCGTTGGTGCAGTATGGCATAGCTGGTGCTGGAGCACCCCAAATGGAGGAGCAACCAGTGGTGTTAGCGATCATCATACGATCACCGAACAACTGGGTAAGGAGCTTAGCATATGGAGTTTCACCGCAGCCTGCGCAAGCGCCGGAGAATTCAATCAGTGGGAGCTTGAACTGGCTACCCTTAACAGTCTTAGTGTTGGTGAGTTCAGCCTTGTTGGTAACCTTGTGTGTCATGTAAGTCCAGTTTTCACGTTCAGTAGCAACGGACTGTTCAACTGGAACCATCTGCAGAGCTTTGTTCTTAGCTGGGCAGGTGTTTACGCAGCTGCCGCAACCAAGGCAGTCCATAGGGCTGATCTGCATTCTGAACTGGAGACCTTCAAATTCTTTACCAGTAGCTTTGATGGTCTTCATGTTTTCAGGAGCATTTGCAACTTCTTCTTCGTTGAGAAGGAATGGACGGATTGCTGCATGTGGGCAAACCAAAGAGCACTGGTTGCACTGGATGCAGTTATCTGGGTTCCATTCTGGAACAAAGAGAGCTGCCATACGTTTTTCAAATTTGGTGGTACCTGCTGGGAAGCGACCATCTTCCATGCCAACAAATGCGCTGACAGGGAGCTTGTTGCCCTGCATAGCTGTCATTGGGCGCAGAACCTTCTTAACGAATTCAGGTTCGCAGCTGCAACGTTTTTCGTCGGATGCTTCATCCTGAGCATTTGCCCATTCAGCTGGAACTTGTACTTCGTGCAGAACTTCGATGGCTTTATCAACAGCAGCCCAGTTCATGTTAACAACAGCGTCACCCTTGCGGCCATAGGTCTTCTTGATGGCGTCTTTCAGGAGCTTAACAGCTTCTTCGAAAGGAAGTACGCCAGTCAGTTTGAAGAACGCAGTCTGGGTAACCATGTTGGTACGGTTGCCAAGACCAACCTCTTCAGCAACCTTAGAAGCGTCGATGGTGTAGAACTTGATGTTGTTCTGAGCAATGTAGCGCTTCATGCTTGCTGGCAGATGGGTTTCAAGTTCTTCAGGGGTCCAGGTGCAGTTGAGCAGGAAGGTACCATTTGGCTTCAAGCCTTCAAGTACATCATAAAGTTTTACATAGCTGGACTTATGGCAAGCGATGTAGTCAGCCTGGTCAACTTCATAAGTGGAACGAATCTTGCTCTTACCGAAACGCAGGGAAGAAACGGTTACACCACCGCTCTTCTTGGAGTCATAAGAGAAGTAGCCCTGAGCATACATATCGGTGTTATCACCGATGATCTTGATAGCGTCTTTGTTAGCACCAACGGTACCATCGGAGCCATAACCCCAGAACTTGCATGCGATGCAGTCATCTGGAGCGGTGACAACAGGAGCACCAACTTCGAGAGAAGTATTGGTAACATCATCAACGATACCAACGGTAAAGTGGTTCTTAGGAGCGTCAGCCTTGAGGTTTTCATAAACAGCGATCAGCTGAGCTGGGGTAACATCCTTAGAACCTAAACCATAACGGCCGCCATAGATTGCTGGATGCATATCGGAATCATAGAAAGCAGTCATGACATCTTCATAAACTGGTTCGCCGATAGCACCTGGTTCTTTGGAACGGTCAAGAACAGCGATTCTCTTAACAGTCTTAGGAACAGCTGCGAGGAAATGATTGGTGGAGAATGGTCTGTAGAGACGGATCTTCAAGAGACCAACTTTTTCGCCCTTAGCGTTGAGGTAGTCAACGACTTCTTCAAGAGCTTCGCAAACAGAGCCCATAGCGATGACAATGTTTTCAGCATCTTCAGCACCATAGTAGTTGAAGAGCTTGTAGTCACGGCCAGTCTGCTTGGAAACTTCTTCCATGTAATGTTCGGTGATACCAACTACATCTTCATAGAACTGGTTAGCACCTTCTCTTTGCTGGAAGAAGATATCAGGGTTCTGGTTGGTACCTTTAGTAGCTGGATGTTCTGGATTCAAGCCGCGTTCGCGGAATGCCTTAACAGCATCCATATCGATCTGTTCTTTGAGGAAGTCTTCGTCCATGACTTCGATTTTCTGAATTTCATGAGAAGTTCTGAAACCATCGAAGAAATGAATGAAAGGTACACGAGACTTCAAAGTAGCGAGCTGAGCAACGCAACCGAGGTCCATAACTTCCTGAACGCTGGAGGAAGCAAGTTCAGCGAAACCAATGCCACGGCAAAGCATTACATCAGAATGATCACCGAAGATAGAAAGAGCATGGGTTGCGATCGCACGAGCTGCTACCTGGAAAACGGTAGGAAGCAATTCACCAGCAATCTTGTACATTGCAGGGACCATCAAAAGCAGACCCTGAGAAGATGTGTAGGTAGAAGTTAATGCACCAGCGGTCAAAGAACCGTGTACAGCACCTGCAGCGCCGGCTTCGGAATCCATTTCAACAACCTTAACGGTCTGATTGAACAGGTTCTTTCTGCCTTGAGCACTCCAAGCATCAATTTTTTCTGCCATCGGAGAAGATGGCGTGATTGGGTAGATAGCTGCAACATCAGTGAACAAATAGGACACATGAGCAGCAGCTGTGTTCCCATCCATGGTTTTCATGGTTTTAGTAGACAATTTAAGTCCTCCTCCCAAAAATTTAAAAACCTCTTTAATTCTATTTTAGCACAATTATCAACCGAACACAATTTACTTGTTTCATAAATCGCTAATACTGTATAAGTATAGCTTATGGAAATGAAAGGTGTCAGAATAATACGATTTGATCAAGCTCCGGTAATTGTTCGACTATTCTCAAACATTTAAATTTTTCAATCATTGAATCGCCAACCTTACCACGTTTTTTCATGTCCTCGAGGGACGAATACGGCTTCTCTTCTCGACCTTTTACGATATCTTCGGCCTGAGAAGCACCCAGACCATCAATGGCAATCAGTGGTGGCAACAATGCTTTATCATCATCTTTGATGATAAACTGTGTTGCAGAAGATTCCTCCAAGCTTACTGGTAAAACCTTAAACCCGCGCGTATATAGTTCAAGTGCAACTTCCAGCACTGTAATTTTACTTTTATCTTTTGCGCTGAGCGCATTGCCTTGCGCATATAAATCCATGATTGCGCTGCGAACGCGATCCTCCCCTTCTTGAATGATCGAGATGTCAAAATCATCGATACCACGTACTGAAAAGTAGCTCGCGTAGAATGCCAGCGGTTGATTGATCTTAAACCAAGCAATGCGGAATGCCATCATAACATAAGCAACAGCATGCGCCTTCGGGAAAAGATACTTGATTTTCTTACAAGAATCAATAAACCATTGTGGAATATTGCTGGCATGCATGGCTGCTTCCTGATCCTCTTTTAAGCCACGTCCCTTACGCACGCCTTCCATAATCTTAAAAGCAACGCTTTCTTCCATGCCGCGTTGAATCAAGAAAAGCATAATGTCATCACGTGTTGAAATGGTCTGTGATACTGGTGCAATCTTGTTCACGATCAGATCCTGGGCGTTGTTCAGCCATACGTCTGTACCATGTGAGAAACCGGAAATACGCAGCAAGTCGGAAAACGATTGCGGCATCGTATCCTCCAGCATTTTGCGCACGAAGCTGGTGTTAAATTCAGGAATGCCATAAGTTGCAACTGGAGAATTCAAACGTTCCGGCGTAACGCCCAATGCATCCGTCGAGGAAAACAGTGAAAGCGTCGCCTGGTCATCAAGTGGAACAGTCGTCGGATCAATGCCAGTGAGATCGCCGAGCATTTTGATAACGGTCGGATCATCGTGACCGAGAATATCCAATTTAACCAAACCCTGGTCAATCTTATGATAGTCAAAGTGGGTCGTGACTGTTTCTGTTTTCACATCATCAGCAGGACGCTGCAGCGGTGTAAAATCATGCACATCCACGCCTTTTGGCACAACAACCAGACCACCCGGGTGCTGACCAGTGGTGCGTTTAACGCCTGTGCAGCCCAATTTCAAACGATTGATCTCTGCTTCACGTTTTTTCTCATGCAGCTCATCAAAGAATTTTCTCACATAGCCATAGGCTGTTTTTTCCGCTACCGTCGCCAATGTACCTGCACGGAATACGTTGTCTTTCCCAAAAAGTTCTTCGGTGTATGCATGTGCACCGCTCTGATAATCACCAGAAAAGTTAAGGTCAATATCAGGGATCTTATCACCTTTAAATCCTAAGAAAATTTCAAACGGAATATCAAAGCCATCTTTTTCCAGCTTTGTTCCACAAACAGGACAAGTCGCATCAGGCATATCCACCCCTGCGCCGTACTCACCGCTTTCATCAAATTGGCTGTATTGACAATGCGGACAGCGGTAATGCGCCGGCAATGCGTTAACTTCTGTGATATTTGTAAAATATGCCACAACTGAAGAACCGACCGAACCACGAGAACCAACCACATAGCCATTATCGTTAGAGTTCTTAACCAATTTATGAGCAATCAAATACAACACCGCATAGCCGTTCCCAATGATGGATTTCAGTTCCTTGTCGATGCGTTTTTGAATGAGTTCTGGTAAAGGGTTGCCATACATACGATGCGCTTTTTCCAGCGTCAACTGCTCAATTTGTTCTTCTGCGCCCTCAATTTTTGGCGCATGAAGCACCGTTGGCACTGGTACAATGTCGTCAAAATCTTCGACGATGGCATTTGGATTCCGAACAACAACATTGTACGCCTCTTCTTCACCCAAATAAGAAAACTCAGCAAGCATCTCTTCGGTCGTTCGGTAATACAAAGGTGCCTGTTCCTCTGCATCTTTAAAGCCTCGGCTTTTCATAATAATGGCACGATTGATGGCATCGTCTTCATTGGCGAAGTGCACGTCACAGGTAGCCACTACAGGTTTCCCCATGCGTTTGCCAAGATCAAACAATGCCACATTTAAAGCCCGCAAGCCATCAGCATCAGCGATGGTTCCATTTCGCACCATAAAGTAGTTATTGGCAATAGGCTGGATTTCAATGTAGTCATAGAATTCCGCAAGCTTTTCAAGTCCTTCGCGATCATCCGGATTGGCCACAAGATAACGCATCAATTCGCCCGCTTCACAGGCACTGCCAACCACCAGGCCCTCACGTGCATAATTGATCAAACGTTTTGGAATACGCGGACGCCGGTAATAATACCTCAGCTGAGACTCTGTCACCAGGCGGTAAAGATTCTTCAGTCCGGTCTTATTCTTGGCCAGAATGATGCAATGATAGGATTTTCGTTGATGCAGATTTACTTCTGGTTCTTCATCATCAATGATGTAAGCTTCTATCCCATAGATGATCTTCACACCATATTTTTGCCCAGCTGAATACGCATCAGGGAACGCCTGCACCACACCGTGGTCGGTAACAGCCATGGCTTGGTGACCCAGCTGGCTGGCAAGTTTGATAAGATCCTTTACATCATTCATACCATCCATACTGCTCATTTGCGTGTGTAGGTGCAACTCTACACGTTTTTCTGCTGCATTATCCACACGACAAGCCAATGTGGTCTGATTGATGTCATTGACAATCATGCCTAATTCATTGCTATAACTATCAAACTGGACTTTACCACGTACCTTGATTGCTTTTGCCTCTTTAAGTGCCGCTTTCAAGGTGTCCGCTTCATCTTTATCGGCAAACACCTTGCATGCGATGGAGTCGGTATGATCCGTCAGTGAAAAGGTAATCAAGGACCGTCCGCTTTTCAATTCTCGGCTGTCAAGATCAAAAATGGTTCCTGCCAGGCAAGCACTTTTTTCTTCATCCTCAATCTCAGAAATCGCCACCACTGGCGCCTTGATCAGTTTTCCCTTGAGCACACCCGGAGGCGCAGCAACACCTGAAGCAGAACGTGAATTGTTATTATTGCGCTTTGGTGCCTGTTTCGCTGCTGCAGGCTTACTTTGTTGCTCCGATCGAATTTGCGCCCACTGCTGAGAAGGACCAAAATAATCATCTGGAACTTCTGCAAGTGTGTGGTCTTCTTCAAAGCAGGTGCTGACTTTTACCGCACGCTGACACATCTGCGCCAACAAAGACTCGCATTCATTGTTAAACATCTTTGTCGCAATGCGAGAACGGTACGCGATCTTATTTGAGCAACGAATGCACACGGCGTCTGCTTCTTCTTGTTTTTCGATCTTGAGAAAGATATGAAAAATAGCAACCCCCAACAACTGCCATAGTACATCCGGCTCAGCGACCACATCGGCAAGACTCTGCCCGCCATAGATCGGCACCAACTGTACATCCAAGCTCGCCGATTCAGGCAAAGCTTCCCGCATTTGCGCACGATAATACGCTGTAAGTTGCCCATATTCATCAAAGCTAATGATCTGCGGCATCTGAATGCTGGCAGACAGCAGGCGTTTTTCCTTGAACAATTCAATTTTTTTCACAGTACAATGTTTCGCATAGTCGCTGCAGTCAAACTGCTGCATTCTTTCTGTTTGTGCTGTGCTCAAAATACATCACCTGAAATCAATCGTTATAAAAATCAGTCAGTTTTTCAACAACCTCATCCATCGTCAATTCAAGTACATCATCACTGGTGCGGAGTTTATATTCCACAATGCCATCACCGATCTTTTTACCAACAGTGATGCGCACTGGGAGCCCGATCAAGTCGGCATCATTAAATTTGACCCCAGCACGTTCCTTACGGTCATCCATGAGAATATCAAATCCGGCGTCCTGCAGACGTTTATACAGTTCTTCACCGGCTGCCATCTGTTCTTCGTTGTTCACATTGACAACAACCAAGCTGGCATGATATGGCGCCATGGCTTTTGGCCACACCAATCCTTTGTCATCATAGTGCTGTTCCACAGCTGCAGCGATGGTGCGGCTGACACCAATGCCATAGCATCCCATCTGCAGTACCACAGACTTGCCATTTTCATCAAGCACCGTTGCACCTAAAGCTTCCGAATACTTGGTGCCAAGCTTGAACACCTGCCCCACTTCAATGCCGCGCGCCGTTTTGATGGTACCGCCGCAGATTGGGCATTTTTCCCCTTCGTTGAGCATGCGCAGATCATGATAGGTTACATTTGGCAATTCGCGTGCCATATTCACATGAATGAAATGATAGCCATCTTCATTCGCCCCACAAGCAAGGCCTGTACGTCCCTGCAGCTCAAGATCCGCATAAATTGGAATGTTTTCCAAACCAACAGGACCGAGAGAACCTGGATGTGCGCCGATTTTTTCAACGATAAAGTCTTCATCAGCCATATCAATGTTCAAGCATGGATGCACATGCTGAACTTTGACATCGTTCACTTCACGGTCGCCGCGAACGAGCACCATGATCAGTTCATCATCGGCTTTCATGAGCACACTCTTGATAGAGTTCTGTGGCACATCACCCAAGAACTTGCAAATATCGTCGATGGTCGCAATATTTGGCGTTTCAATTTTTTCAAGTGGTGCCTGATCATTGGCATCGTCCCATGGCTCTGGCTTTGCTTCAGCAATTTCAATGTTGGCTGCATAATCGCAGGAATCACAATATCCAATCGTAGCTTCCCCGTTTTCTGCCAAGACCATGAATTCGTGGGTATAGCCACCGCCAATTTGACCACTGTCCGCCAAAACTGGACGGAAAGTCAGCCCGCAGCGGCTGAACACACGACTGTAGGCATCATACATTTCCTGATAAGCTTGATCCAATCCAGCTTCGTCCATATCAAAAGAATACAAATCCTTCATGACAAACTCACGGCCGCGCATAAGGCCAAAACGAGGGCGACGTTCATCACGGTATTTGTTCTGAATCTGATAAAGGCGCAGTGGCAGCTGCTTGTAGCTGCGAATAAACTGACGGCAAATATCGGTAACGACTTCTTCATGGGTAGGCCCAAGGCAGAATTCACGCCCGTGGCGGTCTACCACGCGGAACATTTCATCACCATAGGCACCCCAGCGGCCAGATTCTTCCCAAAGCTCCGCTGGCTGAGTGATTGGCATAAGGATTTCCTGACCCTCGGCAGCGTCCATCTCCTCGCGCACAATCTGCTCCACCTTGGCCAGCACGCGCTTGCCCAGCGGCAGATAGGTGTACATCCCAGCCGCTACCTTCTGGATATAGCCCGCCTTCAACAGCAGCTGATGGCTCGGAATCTGCGCCTCCGCAGGCACATCGCGCAGCGTCGGAATCAAAGCATGTTTCATTCTCATAAAAACAACAACCTCCAAAATGGGAATCGTTCATTGGTTACAACACTTTATTATACGAGATGCCACGGACGAACGCAATCATTCGCGGCGAAAAAATCGCCGACAGGCCATCGCTCAGCGATCCACGCGAGAGGCCAGTGGTTCGCCCCGCAACAACCGTTCAATATTCTCCACAAAAAACGCATACCGTTTCTTGTGAAACTTCACTCCGTCCGGATACCCTGCCGTGTGCGGCGTCAGAATCACATTCTCCAGCGCACGCAGGGGATGATCCCGCGACAGCGGTTCCTCCTCGAACACATCCAGACACGCCCCGCCGATGCGCCCCTCTTTCAAGGCCGCCACCAGCGCCGTTTCATCCACCAGCCCGCCTCGCGACGTATTCACCAGGAGCGCGTCCGGCTTCATCCGCGCCAGCGCCTCCGCGTCGATCATCCGCCGCGTATCCGGCACAAGCGGCACATGCAGACTGATGACATCACATTCCTCATACAACGCCGCCAGCGGCCGCAGCGTCACGCCTTCGACCGTCATCGGCCTGTAACTGTATCCCAGCACCCTCATGCCAAGCGCCCTGGCAACCACTGCCAGTCGCCTTCCTACGTGACCAAGCCCGACGATCCCTAGAGTTTTCTCCGAAAGCTCTGCGCCGCGATACGCCAGATACGCCTCCTTCCCCTGCTTCATGCAGCGATCCAGAGAAGCGACATTCTTATACCAGCACAGCATCATCGCCAACGCATGCTCCGCCACCGCAGCAGCATTCACCCCTGCGGCATTGCATACTGCTACTCCGCGGTGCCGACAGGCCGCCACATCCACGTGATCATAGCCCGCCCCAGTCTGCACCAGCTTGAGGCGCGGCGCCTTCTGCAACAACTCGGCATCGATCGAGAAGTGCTCAGGAATCACCACCTCTGCGTTATCCAACGCACCTTCTGCCGCCATCGGCGACACCACCTGCACCTCCCAGCCCGCAGGAAAGCTCTCGATAATATCGCATTTCGTAGCAACCGGAAAATCCCCAATAATAACAACCTTCATAAGAACAGCCTCCCTTTCTCATGCTTACATTTTACATACGTGCTCACACCATTTACGCCATCGTCCTCATTTCCAATAGACGCAATCCTTGCCCTCGGCGACCTCCACAAGCTGCTGCAGATCTTTCACGACCACCCCGCCGTCCTGCTTCGCAATCAGCCCTTCCTCGCAGAAGCGCTTGATGATGCGCGAGACGGTCACCGGATGGAGGTGGAGAAATTCGCCATCGCGGTGAAGGTGATTTTGTTCGGCATGAACAGCGCCCCCTCCTCCTCCACGAGGCTGTTCTCGAGAAAGAGCGCCACAGCGTTGGCGGATTTGTTCCTTGCAACATAGCTCATGAGGCGGCGAAAATAGCGTATCTCCTGGGATTGCTCCAGCACCAGCTGCTGATAAATTTCGACGTGCTCGGCGGCCAGCGTCAGAAATGCCATGTAGGGAATCTTGTAGAGTTTGCAGTCGCTACAGGCCACGATCGTCGTGTCGACCTCCAGCGCCAGCAAATGTGCCGAAAACATCATCGGCGCGCCCAGAAAGGTCGGCGCCTTGGCGTAGCGAATCACCGTTTCTTCTCCGTGCTCGTCGAGCCGTGAGATCATCGCCAGCCCTCGCGTGAGATAATACATGTGCTCCACAGGGTCCACGTTGCGCTGAATGAGGCCGCCCTGAGGCACCCACTTCAGGTAGTCGTTGGCGAAAAATTGTTCCATCACATGCACCTCCTTGTCGTTGATAAAAAAATTATAGACATTCCATAAATAATCGTCAAGCGCTTAACATATACTAAGACGCCGCTTTTTTGCAGGCGCTATACTCTAAGTGTCGCGACAATAAAGACAAAGGAGTTTCAGCTATGAACAAAAAAGCTTCTTCTATATTCTAAACAGTGCCATCGGGCTGCTGATCATGTTTGGCTTCGGGCAGTTGTCGCCAATTGGTGCCATCACGCCCCTCGGTATGAAAATTCTTGGGATTTTTATCGCTCTGATCTACTGCTGGTCCACCGTCGGCATTATCTGGCCAAGTCTGATCGGGATTCTCGCCGTGGGCTTCACCGGCTACGATACGGTCAATGACGCCATCAAAAACGCCATGGGCAATGACACCGTCTGGCAATTATTCTTCATCATGGCGATGCTGGTGCCGATCGAGGCCGAAGGGGTTGCCAACCATATTTCCAAATTCATCCTCACCGCCGACGACTACCTCGGCGATAACCTCATGTTCATGACGCCATCCCTCAACAGCCACCCGGTCGCCTACGACCACAATGGTGAAATCCGCTGGTATCTCACCGAGCTTTTCAACTTTGACATCAAGCGCGCTAAGAACGGCAATCTCCTCTATGGATCGCCGCGCTTCGTCCACGCGCCATACCACACCGCTGGTCTCTGCGAAATGACCATCGGCGGAAAAATTCTCAAAGAATACCGCATCCCTGGCGGCTACCACCATGACCACTTTGAAATGCCCGATGGCAACCTCCTCATCCTCACCCAGGATCTGGACAGCGGCACCCTCGAAGACATGTGCGTCCTCGTCGACCGCCAAACCGGCGATATCCTCAAAACCTGGGACTACAAAGACGTCCTCCCGACCGACGTCGCCAGCTCCGGCTCCCGTACCGACCACGACTGGTTCCACAACAACTCTGTCTGGTACGACGAAAAAACCGACAGCATCGTCCTATCCGGCCGTCACCAGGACGCCATCGTCTGCCTCGACTTCCAGACCGGCGCCCTCAAATGGATCATCGGCGACCCGGAAGGTTGGCCACAGGACATGGTCGAGCGCTACTTCTTCACCCCGATCGGCGACCTCGACCACTTCGACTGGCAATACGAGCAGCACGCCGCTGTCGTCCTTCCGGATGGCGACATCATGTGCTTCGACAACGGCCACTGGCGCAGCAAAAATCCACAGCACTACCTCAAAAACCGCGACAACTTCTCACGCGGCGTCCGCTACCGCATTGACACCGAGCGCAAAACCATTGAGCAGGTCTGGCAATATGGCAAAGAACGCAAAGCTGAATTCTTCTCGCCGTACATCAGCAACGTCGAATACTACCGCGACAGCTACTACCTCGTTCACTCCGGCGGCATCGCCTACTTCAAGGGAGAGGTTGCCGAGAGCCTCGGCTCCCGCCTGGGACGCGGCAAGGACAAGGCCTACGTCGACCTCTACGCCAAAACCGTCGAAATCAAGGACGGCGAGGTCGTCTTTGAAATGATCGTCCCGGCCAACATGTATCGCGCGGAAAAAATGCCGCTCTACCACGCCAGCGAACGCTTCCAGCCTGGCCCTGGCCAATACCTCGGCAGCCTTGGCCCTTCCCGGACAATGCGCGGCAAGCTCAGCCTCGCCAACGCCGCCCCTCTGCCGGAGACCGTCTCCCTCACCATCGAGGAGGAATTTGACCGCATCAACCTCGGCGGCCACTTCAACGAGGGCGACTACGTTGTCTTCGTCCTCACCGCAGACGGCGGCGACCCGCTCTACTACCCGCTCAAAACCGTCACCGTCAATTTCACCGCCATGTGTGTCGGCAGCTTCCAGAACGAAGACCGCAGCTACTTCCAGCACTTCATCAACAAGGACGGCCTCGCACCGGGCCACTACCGCCTCGACGTCTTCGTCGAAGACACCTACTACCACACCGGTTTCACCTGGCAGATCTAACCCCCGTTCCATTGTTCAATCATCTCCCAACAGGGCGCGCCCAAGCGGCAGCTCCAGCTCGCATCCAATAAGAGCGCTGCTCGCAAAAAACAAGAGCAGTAGCCTTCAGCCAATCAGCCTGCGCTTCCGCTTGGCTTCTTGGAAAGGCCTTGCATAGGCGCTTTTAGCCAATCAGGCTTCGCTTTCGCTCGCCTTCTTGGAAAGCGCTCCAGCACTTGCGAGCACAAAAAGCCCCCCGTTCCTGCTGCACACGCAGCAAGAGCGGGGGTTTGTCGTATTCTCATTCGGCAAGCAATGCCTGCAGTTCGGCCTTGAAGGCGTCGAGGAGTTCGTCCTCGCGGCATTTGCGGACGATTTCACCTTTGCGGAAAATGATGCCTGCGCCCTTGCCACCAGCAATGCCGAGGTCTGCTTCTTTTGCTTC
>JAXJBF010000030.1:0-9939 GCA_036303105.1 Peptococcaceae bacterium
CCGTATTTCTTGATGGCTTCGGCAGCGTCAACGGTTACCTGGTCGTTGGTGGCATCGCGATGTTCGAGACCGAGATCGTAGTATTCGCTCTTGAGGTCTACATAAGGGAGAATCAATTTTTCTTTGATCCAAGCCCAGAGGATGCGTGTCATTTCGTCGCCGTCCATTTCAACGAGCGGCGTGGTCATTTTGATTTTTTCCATCGATGAAAGACTCCTTTAATCAAATTTCGTGTTTTCGTCATTTATTTTACTTTAATTTGCCTGCGTTGCGCAACAAGTCTTTTATTATTTTTGAAAGGTGTTATAATCAAGAGGAAAGCAAGGGAAATACTTGATAGTGCAAGGAGAATGATCGTAGAATGAAAAATCGTTCGAAGTTCGTCGCGATTTGTTTGTCGGCAGCACTTCTGACCATGAGCACGATGCCGGGTCTCGCTGAAGAAAATGCCGATCCAATCAATCCGCCAGAAATCAGTGATCCGTCCGGCGACACGCCGATCACGCCTCAGCAGCCTTCTACAACAGAGGAACCAGAGGTGACGACGACAACGCCGGCTTACAACGACAGTCATCAGGAAGCCGATGGTACAACGGTAATCAGTGGCATCCTGTTGGTGAATAAAGAACACCCGCTGCCAGCCGATTATGCACCGGATTATACCAATGGCGCTGGTCAGAGCACCAATCTTCAGGGTGATGCGGAAGCCGCAGCAGAAGCCTTCTTGGCAGCGGCCAATGCCCAGGGCAACAGCATGTATGTATTGTCTGGTTATCGCAGCTATGATGTGCAGGCGTCACTTTTTGCCAATTACGCGGCAGCTCATGGTGAGGAAAAAGCCAATACGTTTTCTGCGCGCGCTGGCCAGAGTGAGCATCAAACTGGCTTGGCATTTGATGTCGGCGATGCTGCCCATAGCGGTTACAACCTTCAGACTTCCATTGACCAATTTCCAGGTGTGCAGTGGATGATGCAGCATTGTGCCGAATATGGTTTCATTTTGCGTTATCCGGAAGGAAAGGAAGCAATCACTGGTTATCAATATGAACCTTGGCATTTCCGCTATGTTGGTGTGGAAGCGGCTACTGCTATTATGTCCAGTGGACTGACGCTGGAAGAATATCTTGGTGATGCACAGACGGAAGCATCTGCTGGCCGACAGACAGCCATTGGCCGCAGTGACAATTCCGTGCAAATCGACGGAAAATATTCCAAAGTGGCCAGTTACAACATCGGCGGCAACAACTATTTCCGCCTGAGAGACTTGGCAACGATTCTTGCGGGTACAGAAGCAGAATTTGATGTCGGCTACAACGATGAAAAACGACTCATTACCATCTCATCAAAAACAGCTTTGTCGGGGACGCCAAGTTTGATTCAACTTGATTCCAATGATGTTGCTTTGCCAAATGCAATGACTGTCATGGTCGATGGCTTGTATTTGGCACCAACAGCTTACAATATTGATGGATTTACTTATTTCAAACTGCGCGATATTGGTCAGATCCTTGATTTCGGTGTGGATTGGGATGCCGAAGCGCAGAGCATGGTGATCACCACCGACGGCGATGCCATTCTTAATAGCCTGATGGCACCTGTGACCATTGCAGAGTAAGCGGATAGAAAAGGAGGATTTCTATGTTTGAAATTGACCATATTGCCAGTGAACTGGAAACCATCTTAAAGGAAATGGTGGAGCGTCAGACACCGCAAGATGATGATATTTTTGTCATTGGCTGCAGCACCAGCGAAGTCTGCGGCAAGCGCATTGGCAAAGCTGGCAGTCCGGATGTGGCGGCGGTGCTGTTTCCTGTGTTGCGCCGTTTTGCGCAGGAACACAACCTGCATCTCGCTTTTCAGTGCTGTGAGCATCTTAATCGCAGCCTTGTGGTTGAACGTGAGACCATGCGCCGTTTCGGCCTGACAGAAGTTTGCGCTGTGCCTCATGTGCATGCAGGCGGCTCAATGGCCAGCCATGCTTATCGTCAATTTACCAATCCTGTATTGGTAGAGGGCATCAAAGCAGGGTATGGACTGGACATTGGCGAGACCATGATTGGTATGCACATGCGCCCAGTGGCAGTGCCAATGCGTCTGGCTCATCGCAGCATTGGCGATGCACGTGCCAATCCAAGTTTCTCTCGCCCACGTCTCATCGGCGGCATTCGCGCTCGGTACACCGTTGAAGATGGCGACCATTTTGGCGAGGAACAACATTAAGCCTATGAAGCACCAGGATGATTCATCATTTTGGTGCTTTTTTTCATTTCTAAAAGAAATGATTTCCCATCCATAGTAAAGTATAGTATGATAGGATAAATACCTAACACATTGATGGTTTATTATGAAAAGGAGGTACTTTATGTCTTATTATCCACCAAACGTATTACCGCGTGTTGAATTGAAATTCAAAGCGAAGACGCTTTTACGCGGCAACTGGATGCTGTTGATTGCGGTAACTTTGTTGTACTTGCTGCTGACAGGCTTTCAGGTCACTTACAACTATGGTGGCACAACGGAGGCTGGACCATCGCTGCTTGATGGACAGTCGTATGGCTTCATGGATTATTTTCAGATCTATTTCCAGTATTCTATGTCATCCTTGGGTACAGCTGTTGGCAATATTGGCATCAACAATATTGTTTTGGGGGTGATCTTGGCCATTGTTTCTGCGCTGCTTATTGATGGGGTGTTGACGTATTGTTACAATGCCTGGTTTGTCACGCTGACAGAAATTGGCGACAGCCGCCGCTTGACATTCGATGATTTTGTGGGGCATTTTAGCAATGCCATTCCAGCGTTGCTTGCTTATTTGTGGCAGCAGCTATGGCTTCTTATTTGGGGACTTTTAACAATTCCTGGATTTTTGCTGGTTGTGGTCAGCGCGGTAACTTATGCTTCAAATTCAACGGCTTTTTTAACGGACGTAGCTACTGGAACCGCTGCTTTTGCCATGGTGGGCGGAAGTTTATTGTATATTGCAGGCATGATCGCTGTGTACATTGCGACACTGCGTTATAAATTTATTTATCAAATCATTGCTGATGGGCGCGGTAAAGTTGGTCCGCGTCAGGCGCTGCGTTATTCCTGCGCGATTACCAAGGGCCATCTCAAAGAACTTTTCGTGCTTGAACTGTCGTTTATCCCATGGTATTTCGCTGGCGCGATCACTTTCGGCCTGGCATTCTTTTATCTTTTCCCATATCTGTCGGCAACCATGGCTCTGAGCTATCGTTGGCTGCGTGATCAGGCTTTTCAAGATGGACGCTTGGATCCAGCAGCGCTCGGTTATGTGAAAGCTGATGGTGCACAGGCAGCCAATGGCGAAACCATCGATATTTGAGAGGAGAGCGCCTATGAGTGAACAGCAACCGATTTATACGCGTATCGAAGAAAATGCTGCCGCAGAACATGGCGGCCAACAGCCTGAAAAGCGGCCACGCAGCAAGTGGGTCGCGCTTTGTGTGAGCGTTGGCATCTTGGTCGTGATTGCACTGATCGCCTTCTTTGGTTTAGATGGCAGCGGTGGTGTGGCGGCACAGCGCAATGCCAACAATGTTGAAATCATTGACATCAGCGGCACCATTGAAGAAGCCGGTGACACATACAATCAGGATTTTATTGAGAAACGCATCGCTACAGCGAAAAATGATCCAAATAACATTGCGATCATGCTGCTCATTAATTCTACTGGTGGCGCTGTGTATGAGAGTGATGAAACCTATCTCAAGCTGATGGACTATAAAGAAGAAACTGGGCGTCCGATCTATGCTTATTGTGAAGATTATTGTGCGTCAGGCGGCTATTACATCGCATCGGCTGCTGATGAAATTATTGCCAACCGCAATAGTTTTGTAGGTTCTATTGGCGTTATTTGCGGTCAAATTGTAGATGCCAGCGAATTGCTTGAAAAGCTTGGCATTGACATCACGACTGTGCACAGCGGTGCCAATAAGCTGATGGGCAGCTCTTATGAACCGCCAACAGAAGAACAAATTGCCATTTATCAAACGCTTTCTGATGAAATCTACGAGCGCTTTGTGGGTATCGTTGCAGACAGCCGCGGTATGAGTGTAGATGCTGTGAAAACACTGGCCGATGGCCGTATATACAGCGCGAGCCAGAGTCAGAACAATGGACTGATTGATGGTGTGATGACGCAGGATGAATTTGATGAACACTTGCGTGAATTGCTTGGTGATGATATTACGTTTTATCATGAAACGTATCAGCAGAGTGGTATGAGTAAGCTGTTTAGTTTGGCGTCTGACGCGATCAGCGCCGTGCGCGCTGGTTCCAGTGAGCTGTCAGCAAGCTTGGAAGCATTGGATGCACTGACGTACGATGAACCGATGCTGATTTATCAACCATAAAGCATACTGCCAGTGGACGTTGGGGTGCTTTCATAAACTGTCGTCGTGATGGTACATCTGATAAGGAGTGAGTAGCGATGAAACAATTATGGAAGATGTGTTTGGTTGTTGCTCTTGTGATTGTGACTGGACTGATTGGTTATGGATGGACAACGGATGAAGAAGATCAACGATTAAAAGAACCGCCGCGTCTTGTTGTGCATTGTGGCCTGTACAGCGTCAAAGCAGGCAATGGGCCCCATGAGTGGCATGCTGATATTATTGAGGGGAAAATCGATGTTGAAAGCACAGCGAACCGTGGGGAAAACGACAGAGATTATGATAAATCTGTTCTTATGCCGCTTAGGCTGCCAAAAGAATATTTGAAAAATGGGACTCTGATAGCCACTTTGGAGTTTGACGGTTCGCAGCCCGATGCGGTGACCATTCGTTATTGGCCGCAGGATGTTTACTGGCAGTATGAGGACGTTGATCAACGTGCAACGTCTATTCCGGCTGCTTCGACAGCAGCAGACGGCGCTGCCGAAGAAGGCACCTATGTGTACGCTTTTCCGCTTGTTGAAACCGGCGGCTTGTATGAAGTCACTGCCGAATGGACGAGCCACGATCGTTACGGTGGCACGGCTTCTTATGCTTTTTACACAGATTTATCATAGAACAATGTGTTATGGTGAGACATGCGTTGGCATCGTCTGTAAAAAATCCGTCTGATGGTTCATCAGGCGGATTTTTTTGTAACCTTGGCTGCAGTTTCGGTGCTTTATTAGGGTAGAAAGGTGGGGATCATGATGAAAAAATGGCTCCTGGTTGGTACATCCGTGCTGATGTTGTTGATACTGGTGCTCGTAGGCCATGGTGTCTCAAATGAGCAGGCTGGTTTGGGCAGCGAGCCGCCGGTGTTGATTGTTCACTGTGGAGAAAACAGTGTGAAGGCCTTGCGCGGCACCTACAGCTGGTCTTATGTGCAGAATGGGCAGGGGGTTGGTGTGGCTGCGGACAGCGTGCATCCGCTGGAGGCCAAGGACAGTATGTCGCCGCTGGCGGTGGTGCGTGACGATGATTCAGCGGTGGTGCATCTTGAGTTTGAGGTAGTGCCAGACAGCGTGTCGGCGTGCGCCTGGGATACGGCGCTGTGGAACAAGACCGATGTTGAGGCGCAGGCGGTGGATGTTGCAGTGGACGATGAGCAGACACTGACGCTTTTGCCGTACGACGCGGTGTATTCGGTGACGGCAACATGGGATCAAGAAAATGGCTGCGGCGGCACAGCTTACTACAGCTTTTACACGGATTCTGCGACGACTGAGCAATAAAGGTGTAGCATCCATCAGTCTTCGTTATACATTGATCGGCGCTTGACTTTAAGCGTCAGGAATAATAAAATTAAACTAGCTATGAAAGGGCTTGTCAGTGATGTTCTATACAGAGAGCCGGTGGTTGGTGCGAACCGGATGGAAGCAACTGATTGTCCACCCTGGAGCGTTGGTGTAATGGCCACGGCCGGCAGCCGTTATCTGCCTTTTGAGTGATGACCATTGTCATAATCTGGGTGGCACCGCGGAAAAATACTCCGTCCCTGTTTTTAGGGACGGTTTTTTTATTTTACGAAAGGAGGAATGACCGTGAAAATCATTTTGGAAGAGCGTCTCTGTGATGAAGCCATGGACAAGCTGGCCGCTGCTGGCGCTGAAGTTTTTGTGGATACGGTGCTGACCGATGCTGCGTCGGCGGATGCTGTGATTTTGACAGGCCAGGCACCATTGCCGGAAGAATTATACGATGAGTCGGCAGCCGTGCGTGTGGTGGGGTGCCTCGGATCAGACAATGAAAATTTTGATCGTGCGCGGGCAACCCGCTCTGGTCTGCTGCTGCTTGAACCACGCTATGGTGAAGCGGCGTCGGTGGCAGACCACGCCTTGTATCTCATTTTGGCGATGGCGCGGGAACGTCAGGATGGCGGCGCCATTGAGTTGAAAGACAAGACCATTGGCTTTTTGGGGTTTCCGCCTTTGGCTGGTGAGATTGCCAAACGTGCACAAGGCTTTGGCATGAAGATGCTCTGTTATGATCCAAATCTGAATCGCGGCCGTGCAATGCTGCATCATTGCGAGAGCACCAGTCTCGTGGATCTCTTTGTGCGCAGTGATTTTGTTGTATTGTTGTCTTTGCCAATGGCTTGGAATAAGGCACTGGTTGGTAAGGATGAGATTCAGCTCATGAAGAAGGGCGCAGGGCTCATTTGTCTCACCGATCCGCAGATTTTCCGCTGGGATGAGTTGGTGCGGGCCTTGGATTGGGGCTATTTGGAATACTTTGCCATTGATTTGCCAGCTGGGCAGAAAGCGTTGGCAAAAGAGATAGCGCCGTATGGGCGCGTGACCGTGGAAGAGGCCGCCAATACGCGTGAGGCGCGCATTGGCAATCAAGTTGAGATGGCGCAGGATGTGGTGGCGGCACTTTCTGGTGCACAGGTGGATACAGCAACCAACATTGCCCGGGTTCATATTGCCAATTTGAAAGAAGGCAGCAGCTGGTGCGCTTTGGGTCATTTGCTTGGCGTCTTTATGGGACAGCGTTTGAAAACACTGCCGGAAACACTGGAAATTGAAGAGAGTGGTGCCTTGCCGGTGACGGAAAGTGAAGCCATTGTTGCCTCGGTTCTTGCCGGATTGGCAGAGGGCCTTGGTGCTGTAAAGATCAATTATGTCAACAGCTTGCTTTGGGCCGAAGCACAGAATTTGCAATTGGTGATTAAAAAGAACGATGGGGCACAGAAAGAACAGCTGCGCTTGTCGGTGGAAACACCAAGCAGTCACCTGCAAGTGGCTGGTGACCGTGCCGGCGGTGAAGACAATATTATTCAAGTGGATGATTATTATTTCCGTGGACATCCACATGAACATGTGCTCTTGGTGCCACACATCAACCGACCTGGCTTGATTGGTCAAGTTGGTACCCTATTGGGAGAAAAAGACGTTAACATTGCAGAAATGGTGCTGGGGTATAAGCCTCAAGACCGCACAACGGCCTTGATGTGGATGCAGATTGAGCAGCCATTGGATCGCTCCATCAGTGAGGAAAGCCGTAAACTTGCCAGTGTGTTAAGTATGGAATATATTCATTTACCTATTACAGAGTCATTTAATTTTTAGGAGGAACTACTAATGTTAGACATCAAACTTATGCGTCGTGAACCTGAACGTGTCGCTAAGGCTGTAGGCCGCCGCGGCAAAGACATCGATATGAAGCCATTCCTCGAAGCCGATGAAAAGCATCGCGAAGTCATCGCTCAGATCGAAGAATTGCAGAGCCAGCGCAATGCCAAGAGTAAAGAAGTTGGTCAGCGCAAGCGCAATGGCGAAAGCGCCGATGATCTCATGGCCGAAGTTTCTGCCATCAATGAAAAGATCAAAGCCCTTGATGAAACCAAGACGACGCTTGAAGCACAGGTTCGTGAATTCATGATCAGCATTCCTAACATGCCGGACGACAGCATTCCAGATGGCGGCGAAGACGATTATCGTGTTGAACGCAACTGGGGTGAACCTCGTCAGTTCGATTTTGAACCAAAGGCACACTGGGATCTTGGCGTTGATCTTGGCATTCTCGATTTTGACCGTGCTGCTAAGGTTACCGGCAGCCGTTTCACTTTCTACAAAGGCCTGGCTGCGCGTTTGGAACGTGCCATCATTGCATTCATGATTGATATGCATACCGATAAGCATGGTTACACCGAATTGATCCCACCATACATGACCAACAGCGCGTCTGATTTTGGGACTGGCCAGCTGCCAAAATTCGCTGAAGACATGTTCCATCTTGAAAACACCGACTATTATCTGATTCCTACCGCTGAAGTACCAGTTACCAACTATCATCGTGACGAAATTCTCAGCGAAAAGGATCTGCCTGTTAAATATTGTGCATTCAGCCCATGTTTTCGCAGTGAAGCTGGTTCTGCAGGTCGTGATACCCGCGGCATCATCCGTCAGCATCAGTTCCACAAAGTTGAAATGGTAAAACTGGCACATCCTGATCACAGCTGGGAAGAATTGGAAAGCCTCACCCGTGATGCTGAAGACATTCTCCAGGCACTCGAACTGCCATATCGTGTCATCTGCCTGTCCGCTGGCGACATTGGTTTCAGCTCTGCCAAGACCTATGACCTTGAAGTTTGGCTGCCAAGCTATGGCAAATATCGTGAAATCTCTTCCTGCTCGAACTTCCTTGACTTCCAGGCACGCCGCGCCAACCTGCGCTTCCGCGATGCTGACGGCAAGGTGCGTTTCGTTCATACCCTCAATGGTTCTGGCCTGGCTGTTGGCCGTACACTGGCTGCCATCCTTGAAAACTATCAGAACGCTGACGGCAGTGTCACCATTCCAAAGGCACTTCTGCCATACATGCACGGTTATACCGAAATTCGCTAAGGTTGTACGCCCATGACAAGAGAATTGGATTTTTCACGTATTCATCGTTTTGTATTTGAAGATTTGCATTTGATGCTTGACATCAACAGCGGCTCCATCCACGTCACCGACGAAACCGTTGACACCTTCCTCGATGCCCTCGAGGAAGGGAAGACATGGGAAGACGCTATTGCCCAGACAGCGGCTGTGTATGGACAAGAGGATGCCAAGGACGTTGCCGAAGGCATTGCTGAGCTGATCGACGAAGGACTGTTGTTCAGCGACATCGATTTCAGCGACTTCACGCCTCATACGGAACCCATCGTTAAGGCGCTGTGTCTGCATATGGCCCATGACTGCAACTTGCGCTGCGGCTATTGCTTTGCTGACAGCGGGGCTTATGGCGGCGGTCGTTCTTTGATGAGTTTGGAAGTTGGCAAAAAAGCCATCGACTTTTTGATGGATGCCAGCAAGCACCGCACCCATGTAGAAGTGGACCTCTTTGGCGGGGAACCACTGCTGAATATGGATGTGTGCAAAGCCGTTGTAGAGTATGGCCACAAACGTGCTGCTGAATTGGGCAAGGTGCTGAAAATCACCCTTACCACCAACGGCGTGCTTTTGGACGACGCTTGCGGCAAATGGGTCAACGACGAGCACATGGACGCGGTCCTGTCCCTTGACGGCCGTAAAGAAGTGCACGATAACATGCGCCGTTTTGTCGGCGGTCAGCCAAGCTATGACGTTTGTGTTGACCATTTCCAGAAATTCGTGGCCACGCGCGGCCAGCAGTGGTATTATGTGCGCGGCACCTATACCCACTACAATCCGGACTTTGCCGCCGATGTCATTCATCTGGCCGATGACCTGGGCTTTAAGGAAATTTCTATGGAGCCAGTTGTGGCACCTGCCGAAATGCCTTATGCTTTGACCGAAGAAGACAAGCCGATCATCCTTGAAAACTACAACATTCTTGCGCGCCATTATCTCCAGCGTTGGCGCGAAGGCAAAGGTTACAATTTCTTCCACTTTAATGTGGATTTCGCAGGCGGCCCTTGCCTGCCAAAACGCCTTTCCGGCTGTGGCAGCGGTCATGACTATCTGGCTGTCAGCCCAGAAGGCGATCTCTATCCTTGCCACCAGTTTGTTGGTGAAGA
>JAXJBF010000031.1:0-7813 GCA_036303105.1 Peptococcaceae bacterium
CTGCAATCCGCTACAGCAGGATCGATGTTCATCCGCGGGGTGTGATTTTAGGGTCTGGCCGCATTAAGTGGTGTTGACAGCTGGGTCCTGTGCAATGCGCACCTATGAACCGTGTCAGGTCCGGAAGGAAGCAGCACTAAGTAGACCCGCGCATGTGCCACGGGGGCGCCTGGCTCGAGCTGGCTGATGCGTTACCGCCTGGGAGATCATTTCAGAGATGAATGTGCGGCTTTTATAAAAAGTTATCAGGAATGAAAACGCTGGCGTTTTCATTCCTTTTTTAATGCAAAAAATAAATCCACATCTGTGCATAAACAGGTGTGGATTTATTTTTCATCAGCAGATACGGTTCACTTTTTCACCATTCAGATACGCCTGCAAATTGCTGACCACCGTGTCCAGCAGACGTGCTCGTGTTGCCCGCGGGCCCCAGGCAATGTGTGGTGTCAGCACCACGTTGTCGCGGCCCACCAATGGATGCTCCATATCAAACGGCTCTTTGACCATAACATCGGTGGCAAAACCTGCCACTTTTCCGCTGTCCATGGCTTCGATCAGCGCCGCTTCATCAATCAGCGCTCCGCGCGCTGTGTTGATCAAGAAGGACCCTTGTTTCATCTTAGCCAAAGCCTCTCGATTAATAATTTGATAGGACCCCTCATTAAGCGGCATATGCAAACTGACAACATCACTTTCTTTAAGCAAGGTGTCCAGATCCACGTATTCTGCTGCTTCGCGTCCCTCTGGCCGTTCGCGTCGAGAGTAACCCAGTGTCCGCATGCCGAAAGCACGTGCCATGCGCGCTGCATAAATGGCAATGGTGCCATACCCAACAAAACCAATGGTTTTCCCTGCGAGCTCGGTCATTTCCATCTGCCACTGACCTTTTTCTGGAATGATTTCACTGGTCCATTCGCCGCGCAGCACACGCTCATGCATGGCACAAGTGCGATTGGCCAGTTCCAAGAGCAACGCCATGGTATGCTGGGCCACCGCAATGCCACCATAATCAGGAACGTTGGTCAAAGCAATACCATGACGCCGCGCAGCATCAACATCAATGTTATCAAAACCTGTGGCCAATTCGCCAATATACTGCACATTCGGACAAGACGCCAGGATATGTTCTGTGATTTTGGTTTTATTCACAAACAGAATGTCTGCATCATCAATACGAGCAATCTGCTCTTCCTCATTTAAATATTGCGACGATGGGTATACTGTCAACGTGCCAAATGGATCCAGGACATGCCAATCAAGATCCCCTGGATTCAATGTATAGCCATCTAATACAACCATTTTCATACTCTTTCATCCTTCCTCATAGTCTCCATTTCATCATACCATGTCATGATCGACGTTTCAAAAGATTTCCTGCAACAAAAAAAACGACCACCTCGTTATGAGGTGGTCGTTGGTACACAATTTATAATTAGAATTTAGCGCCCGTTACTTCATCATCTGGATCAACTTCTTCTGCAGCATCATCGATCTGATCATCGGTAACGCAAGCAGCCATGTCAGAAGTATAACCAAGAGCTTCTGGAACTTCGGTGAAGTTGTCGAGCATACCAGCAGCAGCGCCTGGAACACGGAAGGTGGTAATATCCAGAGGTTCAACAGGAACTTCTTCTGGCTTGTCAAGCTGTGGTACATAATCATAAGGATAACGATATGCACGATATACGAACTGGCCTTCGCTTTCCTTATTGAATGGAGCGATGTATTCCCAAACAACTTCCTTGTCAGGGGTTACTTCGAAGATTCTGGAGCAGCAACCTTCGGTGATCATGGTGTTGCCGTTAGGCAGACGCTGTGCAGCACTGATCAGCTGGCTGTAGAATCTGGTGTTATTGATGAATGCGCCCATACCAGTTTTATGGGTATCACCACCAACATAGCTCCAAACAACCTTCAAAGTGGTTGGATCGAGTTCGAGGATACGGGAATGGTCACGGATATCAACCTTGGTACCATCAACACTCATGCGGTCAGGCAGACCATAACCAGCCCAGCCACCATTGTCGAAGATCAGGATGTTGCCTTCGCCTGGCAGACCTTTTGGAATCATGTGAACATGATGCTGACCAATGATCTGGCCAATGCGACGGGTTTCTTTGGTTTCAGTGAAGTCTGGACCGATCTTCCAAACGATCTTACCAGTTTCTTTATCAATGATAGCAAGAATGTTTGCTTCACGTGCATCCCAAATGATGTTGTCTGGTTTGAAACGTTCATCACCAGCATCATACCATTTGTTAGGCCCAAGATAGCTCATGGAGTTGATGTGCATCCAGTCACCAAGTTCACCATTCTGAGTGAAGTGCTGGTTAGGGTTACGGAAGAGAACGTTCTTAGCAGCCTGGGAGAAACCGAGTTCACGGAAGTGATCGCTTACATGCCATTCCCAAACAATGTTGCCTTCCCAGTCAACTTCGATGAAAACATCGTCAAGAAGTTGTTTATCACTGATCTTATGATCATGAATGGTCTGGTGGCAAAGAATCAAGGTGTTACCGCTGTCAGTCTTGCATTCCATGCCAGGAACGTAGTAACCAACTGGGTTACCTTCACGCTGATAGTCATGATGCTGACGAGCCATCCACATAGCTGGCTTGCCTTCATCTTCGATGTATTCTTTGTGATCAAATTTCCAAACAACGTTACCATCCCAGTCGAGCTGAGTCAGGTCGGTCTGGTCCTGATAAGAAAATGCGCTGTCACGAACACCAAGAGAACCCATAACGTAACCGCCCTTCAGCAGTTTGTTAGGGAAGCCCTGGAAGTTTTTCCAAACTTTTACAACGTTACCGTTCATGTCGATCAAAACGGCGCCAACTTTACCAATTGGCATCAGCGTATAGCCGCTCCAAGCTTTTTCTGGATTATAAATTGTTGTACCGGTAGGATAGATGGTTGAACTCATAAAATTTCCTCCTTAGAGATTCAATAATCAATGTCAATTACCATCAATTGATAAATCCATTTTATATATTGATTAACAAGAAATCAATAACCCAGGTTAATTTTTTGCTGTGATTTTTTTCTAAAATCAAAAAATAACGAAATGTATTATATTCCTTCATGAAATCTTTGCATTACGAATATTTTAAATGCCGGGCGTTCTCTGCATATTCTCGCAAGCGCGCCATATTACGCACCACCAATCCCTGCGGCGTCTTTTCAAGAACTCCCCCACGTTTTAACGCCCCAAAGATGCGTGAAACGGTAACCTTATGCAAATTCAAAAATTTAGCAATATCATCGTGATGATAAGCCGGAAGATAAAACTGGCCTTTTTCGTCCTTCTTTAAGCGCTCTAAGATCCATGAACACAACGCCGCTGGCGCCGGCACTTCTGTTTTCCCAAGATATAAATTCATTAAATAACCACATTCATGAACGGCCGTCGCAACAAGTTGCTCCAATAATTCTGGCTGACTGCGCAAAAAATTTTTAATTTCTTCTACAGGAATACGCGAACAATAACAATCTGTCCCGGCCACAAAATTATTTCCTGAAACATAAGGCGGCTGAACCCCATATAATAAAAGGATGCCAATCAACGAATCAGTAAGGCCGCCGCCTTCTTTACAAGAGAGAATGCTTTCTATTCCCGTATCTGTGACAATCTCACGATAAACAGTACCTTTGCGCAGATAATAAATGTAATCGACACGGTCACCATCATGAATGAGAATGTCTCCCTTTTTAAAAAAGCAGGGTTCAATACCTGGCAAATCTTTAAAATTCATCGTCCATGCTCCTTCTCAGCTGCTGTGTCAAAATGGCAAATTTGTAAGGCCCATAATCACGCCGGATACACAAACCATAATATACGTACAGTGACGGATAATGTCTTCACTGTTGATGCGTGCGACAATGCGCGTTGCAAAAAATTGGCCAATCAAAATGACAATGATGCCCACAATCGAAGGGCCAATAAGATCTGCTGTGAAAATGCCTTCCTGCGTACGTAAAATCAAACAGTAAATATCTGTGATCAAAAAGCAGCACTGTAAATTGGCAATATATTCATTCATCGAGTCACAAGCCGCCATATAATACAGCACCATCAACGGGCCGCCAATGCCAAACAAACCATTGATCAACCCCGACACAAAACTGCAGCACACCATGATTGGAATGGTATCTTTGACCTTTGCTTTCTCGCTAAAACGAAGAAAATAAATACCTATGATGATCAGAAAAATACCAAAGGCAAATTTCAGCGCCGTAGGATCAAACGATAACGTATGACGAATGGACAGCCAACAACCTATCAGATAAAACAGCGATGGAAACAATACACGCCGCCAATTGATCGCTTGCCGATAAATCCAGACAAGTGCTGCCATTTGCGCCATCGGAATCACACAAGAAATGGCCACCGCTTGCGGCAGCGCCATAAAATACGGCAAAATGGTCATGATGGTTAACGATGCACCAAAACCAGTAACACCCTGAATCAGCGCACCAATGATGGAAACCAAAACGATGATGAAATACAGCATCCCAGCGCCCCCTTTCAACGAATGAGAATGCATTATTAATCTCATGGTAATACGCCGTCAATAGGCTGTCAATATGACTTTAATGCGAAAAACGCTTTGTGGCACAAAGACGCACCACAAAGCGTTTTTTCTTATCTTTTGCATTGCTCACTGACATCAAAATGATCGCGTTTTTATTGTCATCAATCGTCCATTTCTATGACAGATTCTGCCGCCACCATCAGCAAATGCTTGAACGTTTCTCGTTCATCTTCTGTCATATGTTGTGTCATATGCTGAAACGACAGTTCGATTTGCTCCTTCACAAAAGGATACACCTCCCATGCTTTTTCTGTTGGTCGAATATCATAAGTGCGCTTATCTTTTGCATTGGTGGAACGCTCTACAAAGCCGCGCTCCTCCAATTTGTTCACCGTTTTTGCAATGACACTTTTATCCAAACTCAGCCGTTTCGTAATTTCATCTTGCGTCAACACATCAAAATCACAAACAATCAAAATAACGACAGCTTGTGCAGCCGTTAAATGGTACATCGTACAACTGTTATTCAACCAACTATGCGATTTTCTATAAAGGATAGAAATAGATTTAAAGGGGCTGTCAACAATACCAGGCATATTATACCCTCCTTTTTATCATTACCCTCATCGTACTATAAATTGGTGGCATGTGCAACTAGTTGTTGACGAATGTCAGATTCTATATTATATTAAATATGGTGGCATTTGCCACTATATTTAAATTTTTGAAGGAGTTATGTTCAATGGAAAAACCCAAAAAGATATGGAACAAAAATTTCATTCTACTTTTCATTACCAATCTATTGGTTCTGGCCGCATTTTATGCCTCAATTCCAATCATACCAATCTATTGTCAAGAAATTGGCATCACTGGTTCAAAAGTCGGCATTGTATTAACGGCAATGTCCGTTGCCACCATCTTATTTCGTCCAATAGCAGGTTATTTATTGGACAATTTCAACCGCTACATTGTATACATTATTTTCCTCGCACTATTTTGCCTATCATTTCCAAGCTTCCTCATCTTCCCAATATTTGGCGCATTGATTGTGATTCGTCTTTATATGGGGGCTGTTTATTCAGTGTGTGGTTCTGCAACCATGACATTGGCCAGTGACGTACTGCCACCTGGTAAAATCACGGAAGGCATCAGTCGCTTTGCCTTCACCATCTCAATCGGTATGGCAGTCGGTCCTTATGTTGGTATTCAAGTTCAAAATCATATGAGCAGCAAAGCATCGTTTCTAACGGTCTTTGCCATCGCTGTGATCGCTTTGATTTGTGTCTCCTGCTGCAAAATTTCCTATCCGAAAATTAAACGCAAAAAATTTGCGCTTAGAGATTCCATCTATAAGCCGGCTCTTCCATTCATGTTTAATATGATGTTTCTCATGATTCCTTACGGTGCCGTTATTGCCTACTCTTCAATCTTGGCGCAGGAAAAAGGGCTCATGTCCGTCATTCCTTACTTTTATATTTGTCTGGTCATTGGGATGCTGCTTTCTAAGCTTTCCACACAAAAATGGATTGACGCTGGCAATTACCGCATTCTTGTTTTTGCTAGTCTGATCGTGCTGATCGTAACCATGGCAAGCTACCTATTTCTTACAACTGGCGCGCATCTGCTCTTGGCTGGTTTCTTTTTTGGTCTTGGCTATGGCATTTTACAGCCTCTTTTCCAGTCATTTGTTACCGGGACCACACCGGCACCAAAACGCGGCGTCGCCAATGCCACCTATCTCTTGTCCTACGATATTGGTATTGGGATTGGTTCACTCTTAATGGGCTTCATGCAGGAGTCTCTTGGGCTTTCAAAAGGCTTTGCACTCACCGCCATCGCTTACCTCGTTGGCGGAATCATCTATACCGTATACGTGGATAAATATTATCGCAAACTCAGAGCCGTCCCAGTACAGAGCAGCAGCGATACCATCAATCTCTTGGACAAGTACATGAAACGCGATGTTTACACGTTAAACGAAAACGCCACTGTTCGCGATGCTATTGCTTTCTTTTCTGAAAAAAACATCAGTGGTGCGCCAATTGTTTCTTCTGATGGCAAAGCCAAAGGCTTTATTACCGATGGCGACATCATGCGCTATCTAAAGATCGACGATTATCCTGCTACAGCGCTTGGCAGTTCATCCATGTTTATGAACTATTTCTGGAATGCTGACACTGAGTTTGAAGATAAACTCAACTCGATTATGAATCTCAACGTTCTTGAAATTGGCAACGACAAGCCGATCACCATTCCACTTGGTACCTCATCTGAAGATATCTGCAAGCTGCTAAGTGCAGCCGGCGTGAAAAAAGTCCCTGTTGTTGATGGCGACAAAGTCGTCGGCATCATCTCACGTTCTGCTGTCACACATTATCTGGAACGTCGCTTCTTAGCGCGCAGTCAGGAAGCAGCCACCATCTAATACTGTCTCAAAGAAAAACACCTTTTCCCAACACATCGTCCAAAACGATGCACCAGGAAAAGGTGTTTTTCGTTTTCTATGGAGAGCCGCCGAACCAAGCATGGTTGCTATTCACTTGGGCTGTTTCCATAAAATTAACAAATGCAGGCTAAGACCCACAACAAAAAATATACCAACCCCACAAAAAAACATTGCCGCCCAAATCATCGGCTGCATGGCTAAAAGACCAACAACAAAAAATACCATTAGCCCTAAAAACAAAGCGATTGCATAGCCTAAACCAATCATCACACTCTGTCGCTCAAACCGTGGCTTTATTTCTTTTTGCTGCATCATCGATTCCTCCTGCTCTATCAACGGCTCTTCTGAAGCATTGGGTTCTATGACATTTGATGTTCCAACAAGTCGTTCTACACCAATGCCTAATACACCCGCAATTTTTTCTATCATCTCCGGGCTGGGACGCGTGCGCCCTCTCTCCCAATTTGAAACAGCTTGGCGTGTCACATATATTTTTTCTGAAAGTGATTCCTGAGAAAGTCCTGCTTCTTTACGTACTGTTGCCAGATTATTAGCAAATATTTTTTCATCATCACACATCATCAATCACCCCCTACTGCATCATCATAGCAAAAATCTGCAAAAAATCCACGCAACAGAGAGGCAACATCTGCGCAACGTAAAAAATTTGATAAAAAAACGAAAAGAAATCAAACAAAGCATTGACAAATCACCTACTCATTTGATAAAATTATATTCGCTGAGTGAGGAGAGATGTCCGAGTTTGGCTGAAGGAGCACGACTGGAAATCGTGTATACGGGGAACCGTATCAGGGGTTCGAATCCCCTTCTC
>JAXJBF010000032.1:0-2076 GCA_036303105.1 Peptococcaceae bacterium
CCTTGTCATGACGACAATGCTATTGACAACGTCCCTTCCAATCGCCGCGTTTGCTGATGACGCCTCGACCACGAGCCCGCTCAATACAGCGGTTGTGGCCGAAGCATCTGAAAACATCATCTATGTAGACGCTACCGCCCAAGGCGATGACGGACAGCAAAATACTTATAAAACCTTACAGGAAGCGATCAGCGCTGCCAAAGCAGGCGACACCATTCAGCTGAAAAGCAATCTGACGGTGGATGAGTCAGTCAGCAATAATGCAGCGGCCATTACCATCGACAAAAACGATATCACCATCGATGGACAAAACCACACACTGACAGTTGACAGCAACAATGCCAACGGCAACGCCATTGGCATCAACGGCGCCAGCGGCGTCACCATTCAGAATCTGACCGTTGAGCGCCCAGGCGATGGCCACACCAAGCATGGCATCAACGTATATAAATCTACTGGCGTGACCCTGCACAATGTGAACCTGACCAACATGGGCGGCTTCGGCCTTTTGGTCAACGCCTCGGAAGTAACAGTGACCGGTACCTTCTCCCTCTCCGGCAATGGCTGGAAAGACATTATCAATGTCGGCTGGGGCGATGGCATCAGCGGTGTCAGCCATAAAAGCTCTTTCGATGCATCGAATGCAACCTTGAAGGGCGTGGATAAGATCTACGTTGACAAGGGCGACCTTGACAGAGCCGGCAACGCTGATAAATTCGCCATCAATGCAAACGGCTTCATGAAAGTGTCTGCCGAAAGCCTTGACAACGGTATCGCTTATGCGCCAGTGGCTGCCACTGTCAATGGCACCAACTATGCCACCTTGCAAGCCGCCATTAACGCTGCCGATGCCAACACTGTGGTAGAACTGAGCAACGATATCACGCTTCAAGATTCCATTGAAATCACCAAAGCCGTCAACATCGACGGAAACAATTACAGTATCACCGCTGATCAATGTGCAGCTTTCTATATTCAAAGTGATCTCTCCAACCTCAACATTCACGATGTTACCATCACAGGCACAGGCGCTGGGGAGAACGTCAGCGAATCCATGAGCGGCGAACCGTTTATGGGCCTTGGCACCTACAACGGTTGCTATGGCGTTGCCGACCTGCAGCTGTCCAATGTGACCATTGAAGGCTTCACCTATGGGCTTTATTTTGGCAAAAATCCAAGTGGCACCACTGGCACCTTTAATGAAAATCCTGTGAAAATCACCGCTAAAAACCTTATTGTAAAAAACAACTATGTAAAAGGACTCTATGTCGAAAAGCTGACCGACTCCAGCTTTGACGGCTGCCAATTTATTGATAACGGTAAGGACACTAGCAAAGTAGCTGCGGGTCTTCAAGCTTGGATGAGCGGCGTGGACATCAACTTGAAAAATGGGTCCTATCAGAACATCAACTTCACCAACTGCACCTTCACTGGCAACGGCCAGAACAATGGCACAGCGCTGCATATCAAAGCGCGCAGCGATGGAAACTATGGTGCTGACACACGCCTAAGCGGTGTCACCGTAAGCGGCTGCACCTTCACCGATAACAACGCTGCCAGCGGACCAATTGTGCTTGGAGAGCCAGGAAAGGGGAACCTCTCTCCGGTAAACGTTAACCTGCAAAACAATGTCACCGTAACCAATAACGTAGCAGATACGATCTCCATTGCCTACGATGCCAACGAGGGCCAGAGCGCTATTGAAACAACCATTATTGCCAAAGATGGCAGCATCACCAATCTACCTGTCCCAACGCGCGATGGCTATACCTTCGATGGTTGGTTCACCGAAGCAACAGGCGGCGATAAGGTGACGACAGAAACCGTCTTCGATAAAGACACCACCCTCTACGCACAGTGGAGTGAAAACGCCGATGAGGACGACAACAACAGCGGCGGCGGCACCCCTACACCAGACCCTGACAAACCAGGCGATGGTGACGACAACACAGACGGCGACGACAATAACGACAGCAACGACAACATCGGCGACACCGTAACCAACCCGGATGGTTCCACCACAACCACCGTCACCACCGATGACGGCTCCTCCTCTACCACCACTGTCGGCACCGA
>JAXJBF010000033.1:0-20412 GCA_036303105.1 Peptococcaceae bacterium
ACTGGCTCAAAGAATTTGATGGATTCGACACCATCTACGTTACCAAACAGCTAGCCGGCGGCGTCCATGAAGTAGAATATGGACAAGTTACAGGAAAATTCTCTTATGATAAAAACAAGGCCCATGCTGAAATGTATGCCTGGGACTACCTGCATGGCCTGGCTCGGAAATATGACGGCATCACTGCAAAGAAATGCATTTCTGGGCCAAATATGATTCTTATCGACCATGTCTTACAACTCGGCAACAAAGAAACACCTTATTACGGAAATGACCTCGATGCCCTTATCAACGACATCGGCCTGGCCTATCAAGATGCCATTCGCGACTTCTATGACCACGGCTGCCGTTATCTGCAAATTGATGACACCTCTTGGACCTATCTCATCGATGATAACTTCCTCAAAAAAGTTGCCGCCAACGGATTCACACAAAAACAAGTACTGGGTTGGTTCCAAACAGTTTCCACCAAGGCCCTGGAAAATCATCCACAAGATATGACCATCGCCACTCATTTCTGCAAAGGAAACTTCAAGGGCAAACCACTCTTCGCCGGATTTTATGACGCCGTTGCACCAGTCATCATGCAAATTCCATACGACATCTACTTCGTTGAATACGACGACGAACGTTCAGGCTCTTTTGCGCCATGGGCTGATATGAAAAACAACGACAAAATCTTTGTCGCCGGACTCATCTCCACCAAAAACCCTATTCTTGAAGATCCCGAAATGCTCAAAGCACGCTTCGCAGAAGCCAAATCCGTTGTTGGAGACAAGATCGCCCTCTCTCCACAATGCGGCTTTGCTTCTGTCGAAGAAGGCAACGCTATCACCGAAGAAGACCAATGGAAAAAAATTGATCTCCTCGTCAGCTGTCGAGAATGGGTGTAATATCACTTCCGTTCAAATAAACAAAAAGGCCTTTAAAGGAGACCCACATTTTGGAAAAGAAAACAGACCGCGAAACAATTTACCAAGTTGCACTGCTGCAATCGTTAACGCTTGGGCAATATGACGGCTTTGTCAAAGTAAAAACCCTCAAAAAACACGGCGACACAGGCATTGGCACATTTGACAGCATGGACGGCGAATTAATCATGCTGGATGGATTGGTCTACCAGGTGCTGTCGGACGGCAGCATCGTCGAAGCTGTTGATGATGCATTGGTTCCCTTCGGCGACGTGACTTTTTTCAAAGAAGATTTTACAGCCACGATAAACAGCGCCACCTCTCTAAAAGATCTGCATGAGAAGCTGTCAACAGTAATCGCCAAGTATGGTGTCAATGCCTTTTACATGGTCAAAATTACGGGACACTATGATACCGTTCAAGTACGCAGTGAATATCCACAGCAAAAACCTTATCCACCGTTGGACGCTGTCATGAGCCAACAATCCGTATTTGACCTCACCCATATAGACGGCACCGTCATCGCCTTTTATTGCCCACGCTTCATGGAAGGTCAAAACACCGTAGGCTGGCATAGTCACTTTATATCCGCCGATAAAAAGCATGGCGGCCACATCCTTGACCTGGCCGCAAAAGACCTCTTTGCCAGCTTTGACAAAACCATCAAATATGAAATGGTATTGCCTGATGACGACAGCTTCCATGACCTCGACCTTGGTGCTGATCTTACCGAAACAATCGCCAAAGCTGAAGGCACCAACTGATAGCCTTTCACTACACAAAAGCGTTTCATGGATGTTCCATGAAACGCTTTTTAACAGTCTAAGACCGGACTTGCATCCGGTCTTTCTTTATTTCTTTTTCTTTCTAGGATCTTCAATCCAATAAGTATGCAAACCATAGTTGAATACATAAGCGCCACGCGGTACTTGACGGAGAACATTGCGCACGTTGTAGAAATCCCCAACACCACCAAAGATCATTGACCAACACATCGTCATCCAACACAGTGAAACCACCGGTGATACAAGTGCTGCACCAAGCAGCCAGGCAATAAAAGGCAGAATGCCCAAAATAGTCACTGGTGCAAGGCTCATGACAATAAAGCGTGCGCGTTTTACTGGCGTGTTGCAATACACCATCGCCGCTTGAAACTGGTAAATCCACACATCCTTAACTGCCCTGCGTGGAAAAAACAACGCATGAATCCACTCATGCGCAATAATCAATACCATATAAAGTACAAGCCATATGATAAAGGCAATGCCAAGTGACCATACAGAAAAATCACGGCTCCAATCAAGACCTTTCCATAACCGCACCACCGAAAGTGCCAATACTAAAATAAACAGCGGCACACTTTGCCGCATAGCCTGCACCAAAACATCCTCCATTTTATTGGCCTCTTCAAGGCGAACAGAGCCCGGCGGACAGTATCCATATTCAAGCTGTGAAAAATCATTAAGCATCCCACGAAAACGAATGGCCATTTTTCGCTCCCTACTTTCTTTGTATCCATAAATTTGCTATCATTAGGAAAGACAATTTTCTTTGATTATACCCTGTTTGCGAAGGAGGGACAACCATGTTAAAAGCACTAAGGAATTTTATCATCGGCCTGCTTATTGGCGCGGTCGTCTTCACCCTCGTTTTGCCATATGCCTATTTTCACCAATCACCTGGTGAATTTTATGCCCATTGGATCAACGTACACCTGCGACAAAATCAAGATACCCGCCAATTAGCGCGATACTTTGACAACAGCGGTCAACACTTGCCAATTCTAACCTATCGTTCATTTGTTGAAGAAAATGATGAAGGAGAGCCTGTGGAACCAGGCATTACCTTATCTCAGTTCGAAGAACAAATGAAAACCCTCTCTGACATTGGCTGCACCTTCATCACGCCACAAGAACTGCTCGATGCCATCAATGCCGGTGAAAATTTGCCATCACGTGCAGTCATGATCACCTTTGATGATTGTAATGAAGAAATCTATACTCAGGCCTTCCCGATCCTGCAAAAATACAACATCAAAGCGACCGTCAATATCATCGGCTATTACATTGAGTACCACGACAACTACGATTTTCCACTGCTCACCTGGGACGAGCTTGAAGAAATGACTGCCAGCGGCCTCATCAACTTGCAAAGTGAAACCTATTATTCATACGTCACACAGCTCAATGTCGACGGATCAACCACTTATCCCTTCACGGAACAACGCCCAGGCGAAGATTGGACCACCTATTGGGAACGCATCACCAAAGACCTCTTGCGCAACAATCTAAAGCTTTTGGACGAAACCGGCAGTCTTCCTGTTGCTCTGGCTTACCCTTACGGCATAAGCAACGCCACCACCACCCAAGCTATGCAGGCTGTTGGTTTGAGCATCGGATTTGACAGCTATAATAATATCTGCCTTAATCTCAACGATACCTACGACCTCTACCACCTGCCGCGCTTTGAAATGAACAGTAACTTTGATTCAATGAAAGACTTCATCCTCTTTATCAATACCCTCTACTAATTACGCACACATTTCCACTACAAAGGAGCATCGCAACCATGCAGTTCAAATACATCCTGCTCACCATCATTGCCGCCATCGGCTGGGGCTTTTCAGGCACTTGCAGCGAACATCTATTCAAGACCTATGGTACCAACGGCGAATGGCTGACATCCATACGCCTCCTCAGTGCAGGCATTTTACTGATCATCATTTGTCTGGTCAGTGGTCAAGGCCGTGCTTTAATCGGCCTTATCAAAAGCAAGCGTGATTTGCCAGTGCTCCTGCTTTTCTCTGTATTTGGCATGATGGCCGTACAATACACCTATCTCACCGCCATCGCCAATACCAATTCAGGTACAGCCACCGTCCTGCAATACAGTGGCCCTGCTTTTGTTCTGCTCTACGTCTGCCTCACCACCAAACGTCTGCCCAGCTGGCAGGAAGCCTGTTCCCTCTTGGGCATTCTCATTGGTGTCTTTCTCATCGCTACCCATGGCGACATCACCTCTCTAGCGATTTCTCAGGCAGGTCTATTTTGGGGCATCGCCTCGGCGATTTTTCTTGCCGCCCACGACATCATTCCCATCCGCATCATTCAGGAATGGGGAAGTCTGCCAGTCACAGCCTGGTCCATGCTCATCGGTGGCATCTGCCTGACCATCCTTACACGCCCCTTTGACTACCAGCCCACCATTTGCCTTGACAGTGTGCTAACCTTTGCCGGCCTCGTTCTTGTTGGTACAGTATTTGCCTTCACCGCCTTCCTTGCAGGCGTTGCTGAAATCGGCCCGGTCAAAGCCAGCATCGTTGCCTGCATTGAACCCATTGCCGCCAGCATCTTTTCCTATCTCTGGGTGGGCACCCACTTCACCTTCTATGACATCATTGGCATGGCCATCATCCTTATTGCCGTCTACATTCTTACGAATGCGCCAACCAAACACGCATAACAAAACAGCGGTGGAGATCTTTTTCAGATCTCCACCGCTGTTTTGTTATGAAAATCTATATTTATTTTTCCAAAATTTGATACACTGGAGCCCCTTCACACTGTTCCGGCATACGCACACCCATTAAAACAGCAACTGTTGGCGCAACATCTACATGTTTTACAATACGTTCTGTCAAATAATTTGTCTTAATACCCGGTCCAGCAGCGATAAACGTTGACATTACGGAAGTATCACCAAACCCTTCCATTGTCGAGATAGAGTCTGCATGATCAGCATTATATCCTTCAGCATTAAAGAAAATAATATCCCCTGCATTTGGTCCACCCATACCTAAAACAACCGCATCTTTATTCCTCAATGCCATTAAAACATTTCTGTGTCCTGTCTTTGGATCAGTCATTCTATATAGATCAGTTATGATCTGCTCTTCTAATTCATACTTATCTTCCGGCTCAACAATACCTTCTGGATCTCTACCTTTAAGGTTTATCCAAATTTCACCCATTCGCCAGGAAACAGCTTTTGTCTTAGACCAATCAATTTCCGGTAAATCTTTACCATTTTCATCTTTCTTTAAAACAGTGTACCCAAGTTTTGGCATGATAATACCTTCAATGAATGGTGTAATAGACAAGAAATTATAATCATGCTCAGGACAAACCTGACCATGGTCAGATACAACAATAATCGTCCAGCCTTCATCAAGCAATGGCATCACACGAGCTAAATAGCGATCTGTCTGTTCATAGACTTGAGCAAATAATTCCTGACATACTTCTGGTGCAAGTTTACTACCCTTCTTCAAATAAGCAACTAGCATATGCCCCTGTAAATCAACATTATGGAAATGAGAAAAAATAACGTCATATCCCTTTTCACGAGCCATATATTTTAAAGCATTTGCATTCCATTCACCAGCATAATCCCAGTTTGCTCCCATACAATCAGCAATTAAGCGTTTATCATGACCACCAGACAAACATACAGGCTGAGGATACCCTGCATGCTCAATAACTTCTGGAAGTAAACTCTTTGGATACCAAAGAACATCATTATGAAAATCCATTGCTGTAGAAATCCACATACGTAAAGACGATCCGTCTTCAGCCAATTCTAAGACACGCATATTACGATTTGTCATGATAGGTTCATCATTTACAATGGCTTCATCAATAATGTCACCCGTAAAAACATTGTTCTTCAGCGTGGCAACCGGATCTGCATCTTTTTTATTGCGATAGATAACTACTGTATCATAGATACCTTGCTCATTTTTCAAAATCAGTGAAGGACGTCTAATTAACCCCTCACTATTAAGAATAGTAAATTCTTTTGCATCCTTTGGAACATCAAATTCCCATTTTTCAGCTGGACGAATTGGGGACATGACTACATCCAGTGGTGTTTCTGAAAGTCCCGCAACAGCAGCTGCTTCTGGAGTCATTACGCCACTTACCGAACCAGTTGACACATTACACAAATCAATCTGCGAAGCTTCCGTATTATCCTCAATTTCCATACCATCAATATAACATGGTACATTAGTATCTGAAGCAGCTTTATGGCGGAAAATAACGTGAGGTGTCAATTCACTGGCAATAACTAAGTGTTCAATATCCACGCCAGCAACACCACAGTTAACCCCTTCTGGCTGCGTACCATCAACAACATTTAAATTTGGATTGGTTGAAGTTGGAGGCCAACTAGAGCCCGGCCAATGCCAAACCAACGTTTTTAGTCCAGCTTCTGCAGTAACATTCCATAGTGGTTCAGCCTTACTATTTCTTGAATCAAAATTGTAGCAAGCTTCCCCGATTCTATCACCTTTTCTAAAAAAATCAAATACTCCATGAACATATGGACTGGCGCCTGTCGAAAGTGTGGTCCACATTGGAGGAGTAACTGTTGGATGCCCACCAATCATTTTTAATTCATTATTTGCTGCTCCACGTTCAATGAATTCTTTAAAATGTGGCATTCGTCCTTCGTCAATATATTTTCTCACCAACTTTGGATCCAAACCATCAATACCAAGGATTAACACTTTATTTGCCAACTTTTCCATAATTGAAACCTCCCAAAATATTTTTTATATTCCCGCGTTTTACTTCGTTGTATTTATTATTTCTCATCATTTAAAGACTATCCATCAAGAAAAACATGTGAAGAAAAACGATGTACTGCCTTTTCAACGATTAATCTTCATCAATATCATCTGGACAGGCATCTCCACAATGTAAATCCTCTAAAGAAACCCCAGCTGTTTTTTTGCCCATTGTTATTGCGACAACAGCAGCTAAAATAAAGAACATTGCATTAAATGCATTAGGACCAAACCAACCATATTTTGTAAACAAAATAGGACAGAGGAATGTCAATGCAGCCAATATTATTCGTGACATACTAAAAATAATTCCGCTAGCAATCCCTCTAATACTCGTTTGAAACGACTCTGCTAGATATGTATACATCAACGACATTGCCCCTGCACCAATCAGTGTTTTTAATCCCATAAACAAATAAATAGTAAATAATGTATGTGACATACCCGCTAAAATTAGCATAACTGCACTTCCACCACAAAATACAAGTACTGGAATAATACGTCCACCTTTGTCACTAACAAAACCACTTAAAAATTCACCCAATGGCTGGCCAAACGTAGATACACCTTGATAGATGTAGATCAATGACAATTGAAAACCCATAGAGGCAACAAATGTAGTCGAATAAGCACCCATGATGTTATTCCCACATGCAATACCCCAGCAAATCAAAGCCACTGCTATGGTTTGTTTGCGTTGTTTCTTTTCAAACATCATCTTCATGGCCTGCTTCATCGTAACTTTTTTCTCACGTGAATGGGCCAATTTGTACTCCTCGTATGCCTCATCCATTGATACAGGAATTCCCAAGGCTTTTTCCATAACCATTTCTGCATCACTCACACGACCTTTACTAATAAGCCAGCGAGGAGATTCCAATAACCATCGCATTCCCAGTGGAACTAAAAAGATACCCAATCCACCAATTAAAAGTAAAATACGCCAACCATTCTCAAAGGCAGCAACTATCTGTCCACCTAAAATTGATGTAACCGGAATCATAATCGTGCCTGCAGCTAAAGTAAATGCCTGCCATTTACCACGTACTTCTGTTGGCAACATTTCAGACATATATGACATGGAACAAGTTGTCATCCCTAAAATGCCATAACCGGTAATGAATCGACTAAATTCTAACAAAAAGAACATATCTTCATACCAAAATGCATTTAAAATAGAACCCAAAGAAAAGATAGCTAAATGAAAAAGCAAAGAAAATTTTCGTCCAAATTTGTCACTAATATATCCACCAGCAATACCACCAATAAACATACCAATAAATAATAAAGAATTTAACGTAGCCAATTTTTCCAAGGTGAGACCGTGATTAGAAATCAATACTGGTGATACAAAACTAAAAATAACATTGTCCATCAAATCAAATGCATATGCAATAGCAGCAATCCACAAAAACTTTCTCTGTGCGCCATGGATAGGAAAACCATCGAAGTATTTTGGTAATGATTGTTTTTTTGTTATCATTGTGTCCATAAAACTCTCCTCCTCGAAACTATGTATTTTCCTCCAGCAAATAATACATAAATATTTTAAATAAATTCCATCTGTTTTTATTATATTTCATATAGATCATTTATCCATCATCTCTTTCCAGTGATACTTGCCTATCTACAAGTCTTTTATAGTCATCTTTTATTTTTCAAACAAATCAATCTATTATTGATTCAAAAAGAATAGTCTGCTATGCTGTATGAATAAATAAAAAATTGATAAGAGGGAAAATCATCTATGCAAATCGAATATCTCTATTATCTTGTAGAAATCGCAAAGATTGGTTCTTTTTCCAAAGCCACAGAAACACTATTCATGTCTCAACAACGACTTAGTGAAATTGTCGCTCGAATTGAAAAAAACTTTAATATAAAAATCTTTATACGCTCTAAAAAGGGATTGTCTTTAACCCCTCAAGGAAAACAATTTATTCAAGATATTGCACCACTTCTCAAACAATACGACTACATTCAGAAAAAATACAAACAAGACCCCAGTGAATTAGGGAATATAAAGATTGTCATCAATCAAATTGTCTCAAATTTATTTTTTGAAAATGTAATTGAATCATTTTGTCAAAAGTATCCATCAAAATCCATCTCAATTATTGAACGAGAAAATCCACTGCGAATTTTGCAAGATATAACAGATCTGAAAGCTGATCTTGCAATAACATCTCTCCCTCCCTCTATATTCAACGATAAAAGCTCTTTTAAAGACCTAACAATTGAAGATCTTTTCATTGATCAATTATGTTGCTTGGTTCCCGCCGACCATCCTTTTGCACATCAAACAGGCCTTACATTAGAAGAAGTTCTAAAAGAACCCCTTATCCTAGATAGTAATAACCTCACTCATGATTACTTTCTTGATTACTATATCCGCAAGAATCATCTAAATCCCAACTATAATGTTGTAATGAGCGGAAATGGTTATACTAATATAAAAATGGTAGCTCATCATCTCGGTATTAGTTTTATTTTTAAATTTCAAGCCCTTCGACTTCAATCAAACGATTTAATCGCTGTACCTATTCGCGATATAGAACCATTTCACTTTGTTATGGTCTATTCAAATAAGCTTGCTCCCTCAAATTTATTAATCGCTTTCAAAAAAGTTTATCTTGAAACCATTCAACACTTTACACTTGATAATAACGAAGAATAAAAATACGCATCATCATACATGAAAACAACGTATGATGATGCGTATTTTTTTATACCTCTTCCGCCTGCTGAAAGCGTAGCCAGTAAAGCCAGCGATGGGTGACGGGTTTGCCCCGGGCTGCTTGGAGCGCTTGGGCGTAGAGGACAAGCTGTTTGCGGTAGCGGTCAGCATTCATGCTGCGATCGGTTTTAAAATCAACAATCTCATAGCCGTCTTTGGTTTCAAAGAACAGGTCGATCTGACCGTCAACCATGTAGTCATCAAGGTGCATGGTAAAAGACATTTCATGCTCAATGTGAATGCCTTCGCGCATGATTCGCTGCACAAAGTCACTCTGATAAAAGGTTTCAAGCATATCTACATCAACAGCTGCCCGTTCCTCTGCAGTGAGTAGAGCACGTGCCTGCAGAGCGTCAAGCGCCGCTTCAATGGTACCACGGTCCTGTAATTGCAAGGGCAGCCACTGCACAACCTGATGCATCAATGTGCCCATTGCCGCACCAGTAAACGACAAATGCTCCTGAATAAATGGCGGCACTGGTACATCCGCTTGTTTCACCACAGCCGACTCAGCGTAGGCAGGCCATGGTTTGATATGGTCTGGAAGTACATGATTGCTCTTCGCGATCTGCGAAACAGTTTTTTTGAAAGGCATGGTGGTCGCTTCTTGATAGGCATACTCATGATGGAAGCATGCACCAAGCTCAGCAGTCAGTGTTGGATCTGCTTCATCGAGCAGCTGCCGATACGCTGGCGTTGTAGACGCTTCTTCAGCATCCAAGGAATCATCCAGCCCCAGATATTGCCACTCATACAACGGCTGCGAAGCATCCAGTGACAGTCGATGGTGCGGATCGCACAAACACAGCCCCAGCCAATCCCGATACGAACTGACACCGCGGAAACCATTCACATCGGCCCGCGCATGGCCACGCCGCTTCTGCCATTTTTCCACTTCTTTCGGCTTTAACGTGCTCACCAAATAAAGACGATCAATGGCGCGTGTCAACGCCACATAAAGCAGCCGCACCTCCTCGGAGAGTGTTTCTCGACGATTTTTCGCTGCCAGCAGTTTCTTTTCAAAAGAATGATGGGTGGTAGCATGCTCAAGATCGACCACATTCATCGCCACACCAAGCTGATCGTCCACTACAATGGCCGGACGATTGTCGCGCAAATTAAAGGTTCGCGCCATATCTGCCAAAAAGACCACCTTGAAGCCGAGGCCTTTGCTTTTATGAATGCTCATAATGCGCACACAACGATCGTTCTCATTCAAACCAATGCCTGGCGACGACGAATCCATATTGCGGGCTTTCAACGTTTGCACATAATGGAGGAAACCAGGCAAACCATAGCGATGCGCGCGCTCATACTCGCTGATGGTGTCAATGAACGCCAACACATTTTGCTGCCGTTCAACACCATCGTCCATGCCCAGCAAAAACGCACCATAGCCGCTCTCTTCAAAAAGGCGCAGCGCCACATCAGTCAGTGATTCATAGTGCAACGCCGCCCGCCAGGCACTGACATGCTCATAAAAGCGGCGAAGTTTGTTGGTGATGCGATCCTCATGATCGGTCAGATAGTCTTTACAAGCTGCCGAAAATGTTCCCTCCGGTGCCGTCAGCCGAATCGTTGCAAGCTCAGCATCGGTTAATCCGCCAAATGGCGATAAGAGCGCCGATAAGAGCGCTGTGTCCAGGGTATCGTTACTGAGCACCGTCAACATGGCAATGAACAAACGCACCTCAAGATTTTCAAACCCAACCACGGAGTTGTCACTATAGTAAGGAATGTGATGCGCCTTGAACACATCTTCGAAACCATGCAAACGGCTGCGCGGCGACCGCATCAACACCACAATGTCACCATAATCATAACGCCCCGCCGCTACCAATCGTTCAATTTCTGCAGCAATCCATTCTGCTTCGCGGTCGGCGTGCGTGCTCGCATCCGTCTCAATCGCCACACACTGCACAGCGTCTGCATCGGCTTCAAAACTACCCCCACAAACCAGCGCCTGGCCTGGCTCCCGATAATCCACTTCACCCAAAGCTGGTGTCATCAATGTCTCAAACAATGCATTAGAAAAATTCAAAATCTCTGCCCGCGAGCGAAAATTCTCTGAAAGAAAAATCAGCCGGCCATCCTCACTGTCGCGATAACGGGCGTAGCGCCTGTTAAAGATGTTTGGATCGGCGCGGCGAAAACGGTAAATCGCCTGTTTGACATCGCCCACAAAGAAAAGATGACCTGGATGCGCCAACGCCTCAACAATGGCCTCCTGAATAGGGTTGGCATCTTGGTACTCGTCAAAGAAAATATACTGCACTTCCTGGCGAATGGCAGCGCACGCCTCTTCATCCTGCAAAAGACGCAGCATATCATGTTCCAGATCGTTAAAATCCAAGCCGCTGCGCGCCTGCTTGGCCTCTCTATAAGCAGCATCATATCGGCGCACCAGCGCTGCAAAAGCCTCCAAATGCGGCAATACCAATTGACGATCTGTCGCAATGCGAGCACTTCCGCCTTCAACCGCCAGTGCAGACAAATCACCCACAGTATCTTTTAATTCCTTGCGCAGCGCGGCCAACGCATCGTCGATTTCGAGCTCCTCTTCAGTGGCGTTTTTTGCTTTTCTTGGTTTGGTCGTCCATGTAATACCTGGCAAGTATGCCATCATCGCATTCACCGCGTCATTCGTTTCCAGACAATGCCGCAAACCGCGAACAATCGCCTCATCATCGCTGATCATATCGTACAGCTTATCGGCATTCGGCAGCATTGCTGCCAACTGACGCATCTCCGCACACAGTGCATCTGCTGTTTGACAGCTCTCGTCAACCACCTCACGAAGCACTGCCAAGGCGCTCTGCGACGTAGGCTCGCCGTAACCTGCAACTTGGTTTTCCAGCCAAACCAAAGGTTCTGCATGCGCTTGAATGCGATTGTACACACTGCGCACCAGATCGCGCAGCGTCTCGTCGTTATTGCGCCCACCATAGGCTGCAACCAGGTTCAAAAACGCCTCGTCGCCTTCTGCGTAAGCATCATCCATGGCTTCTTCCAGCGCATCCTCGCGCAGAATCGTGGTGGTGGTTTCTGGCAGAATTTTAAAATTCGGATCCAGCGCCAGCACATGATAAAAACGGCGCAATTCAGAGATGCAGAACGCATGCATGGTGGAAATGTGCGCATCTGGCAAATCCTCGAGCTGGGCAATGAGAAAAGCCTTCGCTTCTTCTTCCTCGGCCGCTGCCACCGCATCCTGCAAGCCTTGGCGCAAACGTGCACGCATCTCCCCGGCAGCAGCATTGGTGAAGGTCACGATCAGCATCGCTGCCAGCGGCACGCCATCGTGCACCATCATATGCACAATGCGGTCGACCAGCACACGTGTTTTTCCTGATCCAGCAGCTGCTGAAATCAATAAATCTTCACCGCGGGCCTCAATGGCTTCCTGTTGATGAGCCGTGTAGTTCATGCCTGCACCTCCTTTTCCAAAAGTTCTTTTACATGTTTCCAATCTACTTTATCAATGGTGCGCATGTGGTTGCCGCTGCGATTGTTTTCAAAACGGCACACTGCCATATAATCACAGTACTTGCAGCCGCCCGGCTGACTTTCATCCAGCGGCAGCACGCGAATGTCACCATTCATCACAGCCTGCACCGTGTCCTGAGCCGCCTTCACCGTATGCGCCAGCAGCCGTTCCAATACTTCTGCACTGACACAGTTATCAATCGTTTTTTTGCTGCGGCCACGGAAAGCAATCACCTGATTGGTGCCATCCTTGACACCACGGTCCAGTGCCTCGATCACCTGAGGATCATCAATAAAGACACCATCCATGAGCAGATTTTGTATAAATTCCGTCTCAATCTCTGCCTCATCCAGGCTGTCTGTGCTGATGAACGGCTCCTTCATACTCAAATAAAACACACCCGCTGGCAATGGCTGTTGCCGCCAGCCCAAAGCTGCACGCAGATACAGCATCAGCTGCAAATCCAAACCCGCCCAAACACGCGTAATGTCGAAGCTGTTGAACCCCGATTTATAATCGATCACCCGCGCATACACCTTGCCGCCTTGGCGCCAGGTGTCGATACGGTCGATGCGGCCTTCGATGCGCAAAATCTGCCCGCCCAAATCCAAATAGATCGGCGGCAGAATCGGTGCCTTTTCACCGAAAGACACCTCATTAAACCGCGGTGTGAACGCACTCTCGCGCAGCTGTCGAATAATAAAGCGGCCCGCCTTATGGCCTTGACGACGTACCTTTTCAAGCACCGCTGCATTGCGAGCTTCGCCGCTGCGCTGACCATCCAACTGCAGCTGCTCTTCTTCGCTCAGATAAGCATCCATCTGTGCACAAATCGCTGCGTCGTCCCATTCCAGCCACTCCGGATGCTGGCGCAAATCGCGTGTCAACTGATCCAGCGAACCATGGAGCACCGTGCCAATCTCATCATTGCGCAAGGTGTAGTCCATCTCCTCTTCTGGACGAATACCATAGCGCAGGAAATGCTTGTAAGGACACCCCTGCCAGCTTTCCAGCTCGCTGATGCTGACACGCCCTTCTGCCAGCGCCGGATATAGCTTTTGCACCACGTCTGGTTCCAGTTTGGCGCGCAAGTTCGTGTAATAAAGCCCATCTTCCAAGAACGGCGCCAAATTTGGCCGAGCTTTCTCAAAATAGCGGTACACACTCGCCACCCAACGCACGCCTTCAGGCTCTTTCTCTGCCAATTCTGGCACTGCTGCATAACGCCGCAGCCAATCGGCAGCCACCTTCAAGCTCTCCCATTCCAAATACGGCAGCACCTCGTCAAAGGCAGCGATCAGGCTCTTTTCCGTCTTCTGCAGCGCTGGCAGAATCTGCTTGGCTCGCGTGATGAACACGCTCTCGTTCATCGCAGCGCCATCGCTTGCGCTGAGCGGATACGAAAAAATCAAACGCTCCGTAGGCTTGCCCATCGCTTCATAAAGGCACAATGCCTCATCCTCGAGAATACGGCCTTCGTCGTACTGCAGCGCCACGCCCGCCTTTTCCAGCCAGCGTTTTTCCTCGCGAATGAAAATCGTGCGAGACACGCTCTGCGACGGCAGCCAGGCATCGCTCATGCCCACAACCACCTGCACCTTGCAGCGTCCCGTGCGTGCGCGGCCCAATTCGACCACCTGCACCTCATCCTGCGCAGGCGGCACAATGCCAAGGCTGGCCTCGCTCAAACCCTCGCTGAGAATGCGAATATACTGTTCCAGCGACACCGTCATCTCGCCAATGGTCGCCACCAATTGATCCAACAACGCCACCAACGCCTCCACAATCTGATCGTCGGTTTCCATCTGGGCAGGCTCTTTGTAAGCATCGCTTTCATGGAATGCTTCCAAAAGTTCCGGTGCCGTGAGAAAATGATAAACAATCGTCGAAAACTCGCGCACCGTCTGCGCTGCCTGCAAGTCCTCATACAGCGGCTTGAAGCGCGCCGTAAACGCCTTATGCGCCTTCAGCGCTGCTTCCTGGCGCGCCCTCAGACCATCCACCTTGCGTGATGTCACCTGCTCATCCGGCATCTCAAAATAACGCGCATCGAAATACATCGTCCCGCGCAAATGCTTGACCCGCGCATAGTAGTCCAGCGCCACCACTTCCTCTTCCGTCAAACCGGAAAGCCCCGTCTGCAGGCAGGCAAACACCATTGGATAGGCAAAGCGATGATCCACCATGTCCAGTGCATTCAACAGATAGCGCACCAGATAATGCACATCCAGCGCCTTGCGCTCGTCGATAAACGCCGGTATCTCGTACTGCTTGAAAATGCGCGCAATCAGCGGAAAATACACCTGCGGCTGGTTCGTCGTCACATGCACATCGCGCCAGCGCAGCCCCTCCTCGGCAACCATGCGCCGGATCACACCAGCCAGATAGGTGATCTCTGTCTGCGGCTGCGGCGCCTTCCAAATTTCCACCGCGTCGCCGCCTTCACAGGCAGGCGTTTCATACGCAAAAAGATGCTGCGCCAGCGGCACCACATCGCTAAGCATCGAGCCTGCCGCATCCAGCGCCTCAATCCTGAGCGGCAGCCCTGCCTTGGCAAGGCTCTCGTAAAAGCGCCACGAAGCCTGACACGCCGTGTGCATTGTCCACCAACCGCGCTGCTCGGTCATCATCTCCGGCGGCATCACCAGGCCCATCGCCAGCTCAGCACCGCGCGCTTCCAACGCTTTCAGCACCGCCATTTCGGGCTGGCTCAGCGAATGAAAACCATCCATATAAATCGGCAGCCCATCCAGCCAATCGGCTTCCTGCACCTTTTCCGCCAAAAGCGACAGCCGCGCCTCACTGTCCAGCCGCTGAGTGCCCAAGGCTTCCTCATAGGCCGCCAAAAGCAGCTTCACGTCGCCCAGCTTTTCTGCCAAAAGCGGCGATTCGTCGGCCTGCTCGACCAACTGGGCCACATCGCTTGCCGCCATGCCAAGGTTGCGAAACTCGCCCAGCGTTTCCACCAGCTTCGCCGCCACACCGCTCTGATCCCAGCCGCGGCCAAGAATCGCCAGCACCTGATGATGCTCGCCCAACAGATACTGCGCCAGCATGCGCCGTCCGCTCTCGTTGACATAGGGCAGCTTGATGCCGCCGGTGCGCCCCAGCACTTCGCGCGACAGCGAACCAAAGCTCTTTACCTTAATGTCCATCATCACCGGCACCTTCAGCCGTGCCAAAAGCTGCATGTCCGACTGCATCGTAAACTGCTCCGGCACCAAAAGATACGCCCGCCCGCGGTGCTCGGCAATCTCAGTCAATTCTGCCAATACTTTCTCGCGCACAGCATTTGCTGTCGCGCCAATGATCAGCCGCATGGTGATCCCTCCTCAAACACTGTCTGCCATCAGCGTGGTCTATTTGTCTAGTGTACACAGAAAAATGACAACATGCAAGCGGCCCCTGATAAAGATTGACGCTCTCTCTGGCATCCACTACAATGGAAGAAAACCCATCAACACAGGAGGTTCGTGCCATGAAACGATCACTCACGCTCGCCGCGCTGGCGCTTCTTGCAGCGTCCTGCCTCAGCGGCTGCGGCAGCGCATCCGATACCCTCAACACGGAAACCACCCCGGTCGCCGTCTACGATACCCTGACCACCGCGTCCCAGTCTTCGGCCAATGGTCTCAACGCCAACAGCGCCGACACCGTCGCCACCGCCGAAGCCAACGACGTCTTCACCTTCACCGCCGGCACCTTCACCAACAACGCTGGCGGCTACAGCATCACCGTGCCCGACGGCCTGCAAGTCGTCGACATGGGCGACGCCACCTACCGCAGCACCCTCGCCAGCGACAGCACGCGCCTGGAAATCTTCACCCAAACCCTGGGCGACGACGTCGACGCCGCCACCTATCTCGGCTATTCCAACCGGTTTCTGGAAAACACCTGGGACTTCACCACCACCTATGACCAATCCATCGACGACACCCTCGGCGGACGCACCACCCACTACCTCACCTGGGAGCGCCGCGCACTGGCACGCGTCGACGGTGACCGCAACTACTATGGCCTGGTTGACATCGTCGAAGGCAAAAATGTCTATTCCTTCCTGCTCACCTCCCAGGAGCCAGTGAGCGCCGACAGCCTGCGTGCTCTGGCCGCCAGTTTCCAAAGCTTCACGCCAACCGTCGAGGCCAAGGATTATCCGCGCCAGCCACGCCAGCGCACCGACCTGACCGCTGAAACTCAGGACTTCTACCAGCGCATCTTTAGTGACGATGCCGACCTCACCTGGGGCCTTTTTGAACCGTCCGTCAGCGGGCAAAGCGTCCGCGGCCTGCTCGATGTGCAAAAAGAACTCTCCCACCGCTTCGACATCGTCCTCTGCTACTCCAACATCTATGAAGACTACACCGAAAACAACATCTACAACACCCTCAGTCGACTCTGGGAAAATGGCAGCGTGGTAGAGCTGACCCTGCAAACCCAGCTCTACGACCCGCTCAGCCAAAACAACATGGTCTACGATGTGCTCGACGGCAAATACGACGACTTTCTCCATGCCTATGCGGCCGATGTGGCCCGCTTCGGCCATCCGGTGCTCTTCCGCCCATTCAACGAAATGAACGGCGACTGGTGCAACTACTCCGCCTACTGGACCGCCCGCGACTGCAGCACTTATGTTGAGCTCTACCGCTACATTTACAGCATCTTCGAAGAAGAAGGCGCCAACAAGAACACCCTCTGGGTGTGGAACCCTAACGAAAAATCCTTCCCGGCTTTCGCCTGGAACAACGCCGACAACTACTATCCTGGCGATGAATACGTCGACATCGTCGGCCTCACCGGCTACAACACCGGCGACTACTACGACGGTGAAACCTGGCGCAGCTTCAACGAAATCTACGATCCGATCTACGCACAGATGGCGCCCCAATACGCGCAGCCGCTGATGATCACCGAATTTGCCTGCTCCAGCTACGGCGGCGACAAAGCCGCCTGGGTGGAAGACATGTTCGAACAGCTCGAACACTATCCGCGCATCAAAGCCGCCGTTTGGTGGGACAGCGCCGATAAAGACACCGACGGCAACATCGCCCGCGCCTACTACATCGACAACGACAAAGGCGCCCTGAAAGTCTTCAAAAAACACCTCGCTCAAGACGACTATAAGGAGGATCCCAGGGAACGCACAGCTGCTCTCCTGAAACCCTACGACCTCTACTGATAGCGACACATGAAAAAATGCCATTGCCTCTCGGCAATGGCATTTTTCGTTCTCAACACACTGCAGCAAAAAACGCGAAGCACCAAGGCTTCGCGTTTTTTGTTGTCCTAAAAGCGATCAGCGGTCTTCCCAATCCTTATCCAGGATCTCGGTCCATTCTTCAACCTTCTGACCCTGTTCGGTGGTCCATTCGTATTCATGACCGTTGGTTGCTTCCTGCATGTCGGCATAGAACCAATCGCTTGGGTTGTTATCCGGCCAGGTTGTCATTTCATCGGCTGGCAGCAGATGATCGACATGAGGGATACGGCCCAGCGTGCGGTTAACAATTGCACATGCTTCGGCACGGGTGATGTTGTTGTTAGGACGTACGGTGCCGTCTGGATAGCCGCCGATGAGCCCGAGCTCAACAGCATCGGCAATCGCGTTGGCGAACCATTCGTTGCCTGTCACATCATCAAAGGTGCCTGGTTCATATTCTGCGCCAGTCTCTTCAAAGAAACGGGTCGCAATTGCAGCAAACTCAGCACGGGTGATTGGTGCATTTGGACGGAAGGTGCCGTCTTCATAGCCACGGACAATGTCCATTGCCGAAAGCGTTGCCACCGTCGTGCCATACCAATCGCTTGCGCTCACATCACTAAATTCAGAAACATCTGTCGTGTTCGCATCGCGTACATCGTCCTTCAGCAGACGATAGAAAATCGATGCCACTTCAGCGCGGGTGATGGCATTTTCAGGTTTCACCATGCCATCTTCATAACCAACCACGTAAGAGAAGTGGTCTTCCGTGTTCAGATCTGGAGGATTTGGCGTGGTGCCACCACCAGTCGTTCCGCCGCCAGTGTTGCCACCAGAGCCTTGATCAGCATCATACACCAATGCGAATGGTGAGAAGCTGCTGACTGTGATTTTAATCCCATTTTCTGTTTTTTCAAGCTTCAAATCTTCATTATCTGTATCTTCACTATAAAGATCAATCGTCGTACTCTCATCTGCTAATGCTGTTTCAAGATTGTCATAGTTACGATCCAGGCCATTGAAATGAGCAATGTAGAACGTATCTGCCTCATCAAATCCTTCTGGATATGGCCAGAACAATGTCATTTTCTGTCCATCACCCATTGTTACATAGGCATTCCCATTACTCGTATCAACTAAATCAAGATAATTGAAATCAAAGGTATAGTCTTCATCAATAGTGATGCTATCATTTTCCGCTGCAGCGTCAACAATCGCATCTTTTAAATCATTTTGTGCTGTACTAACTATCTCATCAACCAAAAGTTGTACTTCATCCTGATTAACAACAGGAATGTTACTATCATTGGTGTAGTAAGTAACTTCATCTGTTTTTTCTGCAGTAATGCTACTTACTGTATCATTAACCTGATCCTGAATCTCTGTTACAGGATTATTCTGACTAGTACCGCGAACAGCTAACGTAGCTGTACCAAGTGCAATACCTTCGATGTCAGAAGCTGTTTCCCAATCAGTTTGATCATCAGTTTTATACATGACACTAACCAAATGATTTTGTACACCTTGTGTATACAGATTCATTGTATAGTTTTTATATAAAGTATCCATACTGATCTCAAACATATTATCACTGGTTACCGAATTGCCTTCTTCATCATGAATCTCTAATCTTGCAGATTTTGTGTCACCATCTGGAACCAGGCGATAAACATATTTTTCATTTGCAATATTGTCTCCCGCCTCTACACCTTCGTTAGAATTGTAGAGTTCCAAAGTCCAGCTACGTTTATCACCATTTCCATCGTCATAGTCAAGACGTAAATGATTGGACAGGTTAACCATTTGATCTGGGCTTAGTCCAAATTGTTCATTCAATTCATATGGCAGAATAAAGTAGTACCCTGGTTCTGGCAAACCATTTTCAGTAGTTCCAAGTTCTTCACCATTATCGTCTAATATACCAGTATAACCGGTACCACCAGTATATACTGTAATATCTGCAGGCGTGATGACTACCTGTTGCGCATCTGGAATCCCGTCACCACTACCGGAGCCAGTACCATATTCATCATAACCCCATACAGCGTAGACAGTAGTATCTTCTGTTAATTTCAAAGTAGATTGAATATCTGGATATTCTTCACCAGCTGCATAAATTTTTCCTATTGCGCTATTATCAGTTGTCCAACCGATGAACGCAACAGCAACTTGTTTACCATCCTTATCTACGGAATCATGTTTTGGGAACGTTATTCCTGTAGGAATCTGCTCCTCAGCTTCTTCTTGTTCTGTCCACAAAGTATATGTTATTCCCGCATTGAGATCATCAATTGTCGCTTCCTTATCTGCACTTTCACCAAACTTACCACCATTGACATTATAAATCAAATCGTAAATATCCGCTATAAATGTCCATGTACCTGTGAATGTTACATCCGCTCCATCAATAGTCGCACTGCTTGGCTTCCATTCAACAAATGTCCAGGTTCCTTTCGTTCCATCAGCTTTTGTTTCTGCTACTGGAGTGAAGTCTGATTTAGATGGTGCAAC
>JAXJBF010000034.1:0-7787 GCA_036303105.1 Peptococcaceae bacterium
TACATGCTGCGTCTCTCTCTGAACGCACCAGAAGCTGCCGGCGCCATCGAAAACGCTGTGCAGCAGGTCATCGACGACGGCTACCGCACCGTGGACATCGCTGCTGACCCACAGACCGCTGTCAGCACCGAAGAACTGACCCAAGCGATCATCGCACGACTTTGATTTTTTCAGCCAGCATCCGTTCGGGTGCTGGTTTTTTCGCACATGAAAGGATGGTTTATATGGCACATTTGTTTCGCATCCCACAGAAAACCTTCATCGGCAGCGGCGCCCTTGAGGAAGCTGCGCTGGCCCTTGGGGCGCTGGGCAAAAAGGCGCTCATTGTCACTGGTCAATCCATGATTCGCCAGGGGCATGTGGCAACATTGACGGCCCTGCTTGAACAACAGGGCGTGGCCCACGCGCTCTTTTCCGGCATCACCGGCGAGCCTACCGACACTATGATTCAGGCCGGGGCGGCGGTGTACCTTCAGGAAGGCTGCGACTTCGCCATCGGCTTTGGCGGCGGCAGCGCCCTGGATGCAGCCAAGGCCATCGTCGTTGACGCCAACACCGGCGCAAGCATCACCGCCTTCAAAGGCAAGACGGTGCCTGCGACGATGCCGCCGGTGGCAGCGATTCCGTCGACGGCCGGCACCGGCTCGGAAACCACGCCGTTTACCATCATCACCGACACCGCTCATGATGAAAAGCTGCTGCTCAAAGGCGACGGCCTCATGCCAACCCTGGCCGTCGTCGACCCACTCTTTTCTCAGCAGACGCCGCGCAGCGTCACCGTTGCCACCGGGCTGGATGCCCTGACCCACGCCATCGAAGCCTACACCTCCCGCAAGGCTTTCTGCGAGAGCGATCTTTTCTGCCTGTCGGCGGTGAAGCGCATCTTTGCCAACCTGCCGCGCGCCGTTGCCGACGGCACAGACACGGAAACCCGCGCGGAGATGGCCATTGCGGCCTATGAGGCAGGCGTCGGCATCGCCAACTCGTCGGTGACCATCGTGCACGGCATGAGCCGTCCGATCGGTGCCCTTTTCCACGTCGCCCATGGCATCTCCAACGCCATGCTCCTGAGCGCCTGCCTGGCCTACATCGCCGACGGTGCCGAGGACCGCTTCGCAGACCTGGGTCGTGCCATCGGCGTGGCCGATGCCAGCGACGACGACCACGCTGCAACCGCCAGCTTCCTGGCCGCTGTGGACGCCCTCTGCAAGACCTGCGAGGTGCCAACGCTGGCGGCTTACGGCATCGACCGCGCACGCTTTTTTGCCCTGATGGACAAAATGGCCGACGACGCCCTCGCCAGCGGCAGCCCGGCCAACACCCGCAAGGCGATCAGCAAAGACGACATCCTCACCATCTATCAAAACCTCTGGTAAGCCAAGACGCGCACGCTCTTTCGACCGTGCGCGTTTTATTCGCAAGAACGCTTAAAACAGCAGCGCGCCGCTATAGTACAATAGAGGGAAAGGAGGTGGTGCCTGTGACGCCACAGGGCATTGCATGTGTGGACGCGGTGCTGCGCCATATTGAGGCGCATCTGCATGAAAAACTGACCCTCGACCGCTTCACCATGGTGACGCATTATTCAACCTTTCATTTTCATCGCCTGTTTTCGCGGACACTGGGGCTCACCCCGCGGGACTATGTGCAGCGGCGGCAACTGACCGAGGCGGCGCGGGCGCTGATTGCCTCTGATAGCCCCATTCTTGAGATCGCCCTCGCCTTTGGCTACGAGAGCCAGCAGGCGTTTTCGGCGGCCTTTAAAACGATGTACAAGCTGCCGCCGGCGGCCTATCGCCGGCGCGGGCGTTTTTACCCGCTGCAGCTGCCGCTGAACTTGGATTCGCAGCTGATCCGGCCGCTGGACAACTGGCAGCTGCGCCTGGCGACGGCGGCAGACGGTGACGCCTGGATGGCGCTGGCGCGCACGACTGTTGCCGGCTATCCAGGATTCGAGGAGGACAGCTATTGGCACACCTTGAACGAAAAGATGCGTGCCCAGGAAGCGCTGGTTGCGTTGAACGGGGACAGGCTTTTGGGGGCGCTGGCATTTTCGCGGGAAACCGGTGTGATCGATTATCTGGGCGTGCATCCGCAGGCGCGCTGCTGGGCCGTCGAGAACAGGCTGCTGCAGGCGGCGCGGTCGCTGCTGGCGGCGGGGCAGGCGCTGAGCATGACGACATTTCGGGCGCAGGACCGGGCCGACATCGGCCAGCGTGCCATGCTTATGCGGCTGGGCTTTGCACCGCAGGAACTTTTGAGCGAGTACGACTATCCGACCCAGCGCTTTGTGCGCCAAAGCGAGGCGCGAGGAGGACGCTTATGAATGCGCGCTGGGAAAAAACGGCGGTCCTTTTTCTTGGCAGCCAGTGCGTGACCCTTTTCGGCTCCACCTTGGTGCAGATGGCGATTGTCTGGTATGTGACGCTGCAAACAGGCAGCGGCGCATGGGTCGCCGCCTTTTCAGTGGCGGCGTATCTGCCGCAATTCCTTATTTCCTTTGCCAGCGGGATATGGGCAGACCGCTATCATAAAAAAGGATTGATCGCTGGTGCCGATGTGGCCATTGCGACGCTCACTGGGCTGATGATCCTGCTCATGCCCTTGCTTAGGGAGCGACTGCTGGCGTGTCTTTTGGTATTGACGGCGCTGCGCTCGCTGGGGGCAGGCATTCAAACACCGGCGGTCTATGCCGCCCTTCCACAATTGGTGCCAAAGGCTGAGCTGATGCGTTACAATGGGCTCCATGCCAGCATGCAGGCGGTTGTCAATTTTGCGGCGCCGCTCGCCGCAGGACTGCTCCTGGCTCAGCAAACGCTGCGCGCCGTTCTGCTGGTCGATGTGGTGACAGCTGTCTTTGGCGTGGGCCTCTTGCTTTGCTTGCCGCTCAACGAAGCAGAACAGGAGAAAGGGGCGGCAAGCTGGGAAGAAGAGAGCCGTGCACCGCTCCGTGTCATCATTGCACAAGCCAAGCTTTGGCGCCTTTTGGTGCTATACGGCTTCTTTACGTTTTTCTGTGTGCCGGGCGGCTACCTGGCGGGGCTCTATGTGCGCCGGACTTTTGCGGCGACTTACTGGGTGCTGTCGCTGGTGGAGGTCGTTGGCTTTCTTGGCATGCTGACAGGCGGCATTGTGATCAGCCGCTGGGGCAGCCGTTGGGCAAAGCAAACGACGCTTGTGGCGGCGCTGTCGGCATTCGGTGTTTTGAATATGATGCTGGGGGCGGCGGCACAGCTGGCGGGGTATCTCGGCGTGATGTTTTTCTATGGCGTGGCCATGGTTGCAGTTCAGACAACCGTCACCACCATGCTTCAGGAAACGGCGATCCCTGAGCAGCAGGGCCGCGTCTTTGGCTGCATGAGCAGCATCTATGCAGGGGCGCTGCCAGCTGGGATGGCGCTGTTTGGCCCGCTGTCGGACTGGCTGCCTTTGCAAGCCATCATGGTTGGGACTGGGGGTCTGCTCTTAGGATGTGCGGCAAGGCTGGCGATGGTGCAGCGCTGAGAAGCTGCATAAATATAAATGGGCTGAATAGTTGTCTGAAAAAGGCTGAGCAAGGTCTGGGCGATGCGTCCAGGCCTTTTTTTATGTCAATATTTGGTGAGATTTTACGATTTCCCCTCGAAAAATGAAGGTTCATAGTATATAATGTTAATGATTCCTGTCTTTAGAGAGGATACTATGAGACTCAATAATATAATAAAAAAGATTAAAGCGTTGTCCCTTTTGCAGAAGATTGTCATTGGGCTGTTTGTCCTGAGTTTTTTAATTGTCACAGGAAACAGCGCCTATAGCATGATTCATCAGCACCTGATCAAGACGATGACCGTTGGTGCAGAGTACACGGATGTTGTGTACAGCGATTACGGATTCATTCAGGCGGAAGAATCATTGATCACGCCGAAGGTGTCCGGATCGGTAGACATTGCAGTGGATGAAGGGACGCGTGCGCCAAAGAACCATGAGGTTTTTTCGGTTACAACCACAAACGATGAGGGAAAATCCAAAACAGAGCCTTATTATGCGCCAATTTCCGGCATTGTGAGCTATCATATTGATGGCTATGAAAATATGTCGGACATTGATGAGATCAAGGATCTTGATTTTCGCAGCATATATGAAGATACATTCACAAACGATGGAAAAACGAACGCGTCCAAGGATGCCGTTGCCGGTGAAGTCTATGCAAAGGTGATTGATAATTTGAAAGAAGCCTACATTTATATGGCTTACAATTCGAACGACAATCACTTTTTTGATAATGAAGGTGACACCCTGCGCATTCGGTTTCCAGAATTAAACGAATCAACGACAGGAACCGTCGAAGAAATCATTGATAACGGGGATGGGAACAAATTTTGTAAGATTGCTCTTGGCCCTGTGAGTGAAACATTTTTGACAAACCGTGTGGTACAGGCGGAAATTTATCAGGTTGAAACAAGTACACTGAATCTTGCAAAAGATGTTCTTGTTTATAATGATGGAGATCCAGGCGTCTATATTGTTTCCAACGGCACTGTTCAGTGGCAGTCTGTGAAAATTATCAGTGAAGACGATGACCAGGTCGAATGCGAAACACTGCAGGAAGGAACGGTCATTGTTCTGACGCCTAACCGTGTATCACCTGGCGATGTTGTGAAAGGATCGTAATATACATGTCTATTGCAGAAAATCTTGAAACCATCCATCAGCATATCATGAACGACTGCAAGTCACGTCATGCCGACAACGGCGATGTGAAACTGATTGCAGTCAGCAAATACCATACTGTTGAAGAAATCAAAGAAGCCTACAACGATGGCCAGCGCGCATTTGGTGAAAACCGTGTGCAGGAGCTGCTGCCAAAGATCGATGCCCTGGCCGAAGCTGGCGACACAGGCATTGAATGGCATCTCATCGGCCATCTGCAGAAAAACAAGGTGCGCCAGGTTGTTGGCAAGGTTGCCATGATTCAATCGGTGGACAGCATCGGCTTATTGGAAGAAATTGAAAAGCGTGCTGCTCAGCATGACTGCACCGTTGATATTTTGCTGCAGGTGAATGTTGCGCAGGAAGAGCAGAAGTCTGGCATTGCCTTTGAAGACATCGACGCCTTTGTTGCAGAAATGCCAAAGATGGCCCATGTTTTCTTAAAAGGGCTGATGTTTATTGCGCCAAACCTGGACAATAAGGACGATCTGCGCCCTTATTTCAAAAAGATGAATGATAAATTTCAGCAGTTGAAAGCCCAGCACATCGATCATGTTGAGATGGTATGGCTTTCGATGGGGATGAGCGGTGACTATGAGGTTGCCGTGTCAGAAGGTGCCAATATGGTGCGTATTGGCAGTGCAGTGTTCAACACAAAATAATGGAGGTAAACCATGGGGATTAAAGATGCATTGATGAATTCGCTGGGATTCCAGGATCAAAACGACGATGAATACCAGTACGAAGATGATTATGGCTATGATGAGCCAGAATATGAAGAAGAGCCACAAAAGCAGCAAAAATCTTCGATGTTCGGTTTCCGTTCATCGTCAGACAACGATACCAGCGATTATGGCAGCAGCATGGCGACCAATATGCGCATTGTGCTTTTGCAGCCAAATCGTTTTGAAGAAGCACAGAACATTGCTGGCTATCTCTTAGACAATAAGGTGGTTGTCTTTGATTTGCAGGAATGCGATGTTGACACGGCCATTAATATTGTCAATTTTGTCAGTGGGGCGATCTATGCCCTCAATGGCTCCATTCAGAAAATCAACGACCGTGGGGCGATCTTTGTGGCAGTGCCTCCAACTGTTTCAATGGATAATGAGCTGCGTGTCGGCCTTGGTGAAGATGATTATGGTGTCAATATTGCCGATTGGGTCAATCGTACACACACCAAAGCTGAATTTCAAGGCTGATTGGAGGATCTAAATGGCCGTTTACACCATTTATAAAGCCATAAGTCTTGCTTTTCGCTTGTACGAATTTATTCTTTTGGCGCGCATTTTGCTCACCTGGACCAACATCAGTCCATACAATAGCAAGATTGCACGTTTCTTATGTGATTTAACAGACCCGTTTTTGGCAAAAATTGAGCAGTATATGCCACGGGCGTTGCTGGCACCATTGAATTTTTCGCCAATCGTTGCCTTCTTGCTTTTAAGTGTTGTAGAAAGCATCATTTATCGTTTGCTGTTTTTGTTTGTGTAGAGAAATCGTATGCTGACTTTTGAAAAATATCTTGCTGATTTGATCCGGCAGACAACCGTCGAATGGCGGGACGTTCTGACGGATTTTATGCCTCGTGAGCAAATAGAAGACCATCTCGATGCGCTGATTGGCGCTCGCGTGCATTACCGCATTGACGGCGGCTACGACGATGCGGAACGGGTGCGGCTGTTTATGACGATGTTTGACGACGTTGAACCGAGTCGCGACGACATGCACATTGGCATTGTGGCCTTCACCGGCAACACGAAGTTTATTGATTTTTCACACCGCGATTGTCTGGGTGCATTGATGAGCCTCGGCTTTGACCGGCGCTGCATTGGCGACATCATCGTGCGCGAGAATGGCTTCGATGTGTTGACCAATTCAGAGATTGATGATTTTCTTCTGATGAGTGCGTTGAGTATTCGCCGTGTGCCGATGCGCGCCAAAAAGCTGTCTTTCGACACTTGGCAGGCGCCGGAACGCACGCTGAAAACGATGTCCATTCTTGTGGCACAGACGCGCTTGGATGCTATTATCGCCAAGGTATTCAATCTTTCGCGCAGTCAGGCGGTGGAGCATATTCGCGCCGGGCTGGTGCAGGTGGATCATCAGCCGACCACCAATGTCAGCCGCATGTGTGAAGCGGGACAGATCGTCACCGTGCGCGGCAAAGGCAAGTTTGTGGTGCAGGAAGTGGAAGGCCTCAGTAAAAAGGGCAAAACCAAGTTAAGCATTGGTAAATATGTATAATGGCATCTTGACAAAGAAAGATGTATCCAGTAGACTTTCTATTGTATAAAAAAGCTGTGAACGGAACTGTTAACAGGGCCTTGTTTTCTAGCGAATCCATGTTGGTGGAAGATGGATAAAGCAAGCTGTTATGAATCATCCGTGAGCCGCGACCTGAAACAACAGTAGGGAAGCCGTGTGATCTGCGTTAAAGATTGCTGAGTGTTTATGGCCATGCCATAAATATGAGGGTGGTACCGCGATTCAAACTCGTCCCTTGTGGGATGAGTTTTTTTATTTTTTATGAGAGGTGACATTATGTCTAATAAAGAGGAAAAAGATTATAGTGAAACATTAAATCTGCCAAAAACAGATTTTCCAATGCGTGGCAATTTGCCAAAGAATGAACCAAACATTCTTGATTTCTGGAAAGATATTGATATTTACGGCAAGATTCAAAAGAAGAATGCCGGCCATCAAAAATTCGTGCTGCATGATGGCCCTCCATACGCCAATGGCGAAATCCATCTCGGCCATACCATGAACAAGGTCCTGAAGGACATCATCGTGAAGTCCAAGACCCTCCAGGGTTATGATGCACCATATGTACCAGGCTGGGATACCCACGGGCTGCCAATCGAATTGAAGGCCATCGAAAACACCGGCCTTGACGCCAAGACCGACGACGTTGTTGGCTTCCGCAATGCCTGCGCCGACTATGCTCTGAAATACGTTGACATTCAGCGCGAAGGTTTCAAGCGTCTGGGCGTGCGCGGGGACTGGGACCATCCATACCTCACCTTAAAACCAGAATTTGAAGCCCGCGAAATCGGCATCTTCGGCGAAATGGCCAAGAAGGGCTACATCTATAA
>JAXJBF010000035.1:0-21681 GCA_036303105.1 Peptococcaceae bacterium
CCGTCGGCCACGCCTTTGACAACCTGCGCCAGCTGTTCTGGCGAAAGCTTGCCGACTGCCACGTAATCGAGGAAGAACAGTGGTTCTGCGCCGCTGACAAGGATGTCGTTGACGCACATGGCAACGGCGTCGATGCCGATGGTGTCGTGCTTGTTCATGTCGAAGGCCAGTTTCAGCTTGGTGCCGACGCCGTCGGTGCCGCTGACGAGCACAGGTTCTTCGTACTTGGACTTGTCGAAAGCGAACAGGCCGCCGAAGCCGCCGAGCCCGCCAATCACTTCTGGACGCTGGGTCTGTTTCACATAAGGTTTGATCAATTCAACGGAAGCATTGCCTGCATCAATATCGACACCGGCATCTTTATAGGTAATCATTTTCTTTTCCACGGATAGCCCTCCTAGGATCATTTCGAGTTTTTGCATGCAGGGTGACCCAAGCAATAGTCCCCATTCAGACAAGCCACGCAGTAGTCGTCGGTGCCGCCAACGGCTTCATAGAGCCCTTCTAGGCTGAGGTAATGAAGGCTGTCGGCGCCAATGTATTCACGAATTTCTTCGATGGACTTGTTGGCGGCGATCAGTTTGTCGCGCTCTGCTGTGTCGATCCCATAGTAGCAAGGATACAGGACCGGTGGGCAGGTGATGAGCATGTGCACTTCGGCTGCGCCGCGTTCGCGCAGAAGCGCCACAAGGCGGCGGCTGGTGGTGCCGCGGACGATGGAGTCGTCGACAACGGCGACTTTCTTGCCGCCGATTTCTTCGCGGATTGGGCTGAGTTTGAGGTTGACCATGCGTTCACGCATTGCCTGAGTTGGCTGGATGAAGGAACGCGCCGTGTAGCGGTTCTTCAAAATGCCCTGGGTGAATGGTTTGCCGCTGGCTTCAGCATAGCCGATGGCAGCGGTGGTGCCGGAATCTGGCACTGGGATGACGATGTCAACGCCGAGGTCGCCGGTTTCGCGTGCCAAAATAGCGCCCATGCGGCGGCGGGACTGGTTGACATTGATGCCATCGATGGTGCTGTCTGGACGTGCAAAGTACACATATTCAAAGATGCAATGCGCGGTCTTGTCAGCTTTTTGAGAGGCCACAGAATGTACGCCATCTTCATCAATGACGATGATTTCGCCAGCCTCCACGTCACGCACAAATTCTGCGCCGACGGTGTCCAGCGCGCAGGATTCGGATGCGACCACGTAGCCAGCGCCCTTTGGCAGTGCCCCGATGCACAATGGACGGTTGCCATATGGGTCACGGGCGGCAAAGATTTTGCCGTCGTTGACCGCAACGAGTGCGTAGGAGCCTTCCAGATCAAGCATCGCCTTATGCATGGCCACGTCCATGCTGCTTTCAGCATAACGTGCCAAAAGGTTGCAGAGCACTTCGGTGTCGGTCGTGGTCTGGAACAGCGAGCCAGTCTTGGCAAGGGATTCGCGCAGTTTTTCGGTGTTGGTCAGGTTGCCGTTGTGGGCCAAAGCGAACTGCCCCTGGTAGTAGTTGGCCACGATTGGCTGGGTATTCAGTTCGCTGCTTTCGCCAGTCGTTGCATAGCGCACGTGTCCGATGGCGAGGCTGCCTGGCAGCTTAGCCAAGATGTCTTCATTGAAGACATCATTGACCAAGCCAAGGCGTTTGTGAAAGCGGATCTTGCCCTCGTTCCAAACCGCCAAACCACAGCCTTCCTGTCCACGATGCTGCAAGGCAAAAAGCCCCAAATATGCGAGCTGTGCCACGTCGATGCCAGGCGCACAGATCGCAAATACGCCACACTCTTCGTGGATCCCATCATCAGTAATTCGAGCCATGATGTTTCTCCCCCTGGTTTATCGGATTAAAGGCCGATGTTTTTCAAACGGTTGTACACTTCGATGTAAGCTTCTTCTACGCCGCCAAGGTCTCTTCTGAAACGGTCCTTGTCAAGTTTTTCGTGGGTGTCTTTATCCCAGAGGCGGCAGGTGTCTGGAGAGATTTCGTCAGCAAGAATGATGGTGCCGTCTGGGGTGCGGCCAAATTCGAGCTTGAAGTCAACGAGAACGAGGTTGGCTTTGTCGAAGATCTGCTGCAGAATCTCATTGATCTTGAATGCCTGAGCGATGATGTTGTCGATTTCTTCATCGGTAGCAAGGCCCAGAGCGGTGGCATGATAACGGTTGATCATTGGATCGCCGAGGTCATCGTTCTTGTAGGAGAATTCGAGGATTGGCTGTGGCAGCACTTCGCCTTCTTCTCTGCCAACGCGCTTTGCCAGGGAGCCAGCGATGACGTTTCTGCAGATGACTTCGAGAGGCACGATTTCTACGCGCTTAACGAGCTGATGGGTGTCATCAATGAATTCTACAAGGTGGGTTTCAACGCCGTCTTTTTCCAGTTCACGGAACAGCATGGCGCTGACTTTGTTGTTGATCACGCCTTTGCCTTCGATGGTGCCGCGCTTTTCGCCGTTGAATGCGGTAGCGTCGTCTTTGTACTCTACCATGTACAGCGCATCATCGCTGGTTTTGAAAACTTTCTTTGCTTTGCCTTCATACAACTGTTCCAATACTTCTACTGCCATAATTGATAGCCTCCTAATAAATATATGTTGGTTGATGGTAATGGTTAAAAATTAGTTTAAGCCGCAGCGTTCGAAAATTTCATCGACGTGGCGGAGATGATAATGATAGTCAAATGCGTCGTCCAGATCTTCTTTAGTGAGCGCGCCCATGATGGCTGGGTCTTCTTCGAGAAGTGGACGGAATGGCAACTGTTCGTCCCAGGCGCGGGCGGTCTTAGGCTGAACAAGGTCGTAAGCCTGTTCGCGGCTCATGCCCTTTTCGATGAGCTTGAGCATGACGCGCTGAGAATAAATGAGACCGAAGGTGGCACCCATGTTGCGTTTCATGTTTTCTGGGAACACGGTCAGGGTGTCGACGATCTTTGCGAAACGATTCAGCTGATAGTCGAGGAGAATCGTTGCGTCTGGCAGAATGATGCGTTCTGCAGAGGAATGGGAAATGTCGCGTTCATGCCACAGTGCCACGTTTTCGTAAGCGGTGTGCATGTAACCGCGCAGCACGCGTGCGCAGCCGCACATGTTTTCAGAACCGATTGGGTTGCGCTTGTGAGGCATTGCGGAAGAGCCCTTCTGGCCAGCGGCGAAGTATTCTTCCACTTCACGCTGTTCGGTCTTCTGCAAGCCGCGGATTTCGGTGGCAAAACGTTCCACAGAGGTGGCGATCAGCGCGATGGCTGCCAGGTATTCGGCATGCAGGTCGCGAGGCAGTACCTGGGTGGATACTTCCTGTGGACGGATGCCGAGGTGTTCGCAGACGTACGCTTCAACAGCTGGTGGGGTGTTGGCGAAGGTGCCGACAGCGCCGGAAATCTTCCCGGCTTCCACGCCCTTGGACGCATGTTCGAAGCGTTCGATGTTGCGCTTCATTTCGGAATACCAGTTCAACAGCTTGAGGCCGAAGGTGGTTGGTTCTGCGTGCACACCATGGGTGCGGCCCATTTCAACGGTGTACTTGTATTCTTTGGCTTTCTTACCAATGACGTCTTTGAGGTGTTCCAGGTCCTTTTTAAGGATGTCGTTGGCTTGCTTGAGCAGGTAGCCATAAGCGGTGTCAACAACGTCGGTGCTGGTCAGGCCGAAATGCACCCACTTCTTTTCATCCCCCAGGGATTCAGACACGGTTCTGGTGAAAGCCACCACGTCGTGCTTGGTTTGTTTTTCGATTTCATAGATGCGGTCCACATCAAAGCGCGCATTTTTGCGCAATGCTGCGGCGTCTTCTTTTGGCACTTCGCCAAGTTCGGACCATGCTTCAGCAGCCAGAATTTCAACTTCCAGCCAAGCAGCGAATTTGTTTTCTTCGGTCCAAATCTGAGCCATTTCCTCTCTGCTGTAACGATTAATCATTGCATACCTCCATTACTTTCCACTTTGTGCGAGGGTTTCCTGAATCTTTGCGTTCTTCTTCTGAACGGATTCTTTCATGTTTTCTTTGTAGGCAATCAGTTTATCGCGCAGGCTGTCGTCGGCTGTTGCCAAAATCTGCACAGCCAAAAGACCTGCGTTTTTCGCACCGTCAATCCCAACGGAAGCAACCGGAACGCCGGAAGGCATTTGCACGATGGCATAGAGCGCATCCAAACCATTCAGCGCAGTGGCATTGATCGGCACACCAATAACTGGCAAAACTGTTTTTGCTGCGATCACCCCTGGCAGATGCGCTGCCGCACCAGCACCAGCAATAATCACTTTCAAGCCGCGTTCAGCAGCTGTTTCTGCATAATTCAGCGTATCTTCTGGCGTACGATGAGCGCTGGACACTTTTACTTCGTAGCCCACGCCAAATTCTTCCAGGATATCGACAGTTTTCTTCATTAGTGGGAAATCAGAGTCACTGCCCATCACAATTCCGACTTTTACATTCATGTTTTTGCCTCCATTTCGATCATCGCTCAAAAATAAAAAGCCCAAGGTGGATAGGTTCCTTCCTCTCTTCGTAAAGTGTAGGAAACCTACCCGCCTGGGCTTTTATCCCTTCGGTGTAGCAGCCAAGTGCCCATACCACTTGGTTGGAATGTTTCCACCCTAGGTATGCTTTCCCGCATGTTGACATATTCACATATATCCAATGACGGTGATCTATTTCTTTCTTTAGCGCTAGTGCGCACATAATAGTACAGTATTACTTTATCACAGCTGGTGATGAACGTCAACGCTCCAACACAAAAAGCACTGACTTTTACACCTAAAAAGCATCCGGAAAATGTTCCAGCTGTGCTGTTTTTCCTTCGCCAACGACGGTAATCACGTCGAATCGGCAGGCGTGGGCCTGATAGCGCGGGTGTGCCTGCAAAAACTGCTTGGCCGCCGCGCGAATGTGCTTTTGTTTGCGCGCGTCCACCGTTTCGATCGGATGGCCAAATTCACACCCATGCTTGCTGCGCACCTCGGTGAACACCACAACGCCGTCACGCGTCAGGGAAACGATGTCGATCTCCCCTTGGCGGGTGCGGTAGTTGCGCGCCAAAATGCGATGGCGCTGCGCACGCAGAAAACGCTCAGCCTGCTTTTCGCTGGCACGGCCAAAATCTTGCCGCGCGTCCATTAAAAGAGACTGCTGACAACTTTGTTGATTTCCTTGCCATCGGCTTTGCCGGAAAGGGCTGGCATAACCACCTTCATGATGGCACCTTTGTTCTTAGGATCGATGGCGATGCCGTTTTCTTCGAGCAGTTTCAGCACTTCGGCTTTAATCTCATCGTCGCTCAGCTGTTTTGGCATGTATTGTTCCAGCACAGCCAGTTCCGCTTCCAGTTCTTCCAGCTTATCAGGACGGTCCTTGGACATCTCGATGGCTTCCTTCACCTGCTTCACCTGCTTGGCAACAGCCTTGGCACTGTCGGCTTCGGTTGGCTCCTGGCCCAATTCCTTCTTAATATAAATCAGATCCGAAAGAATATTGGTAATGACCTTGTTTTTCAGTTTGTCTTTTTCCTTCAAGGCCGTCATTTTTTCTTTTCTAAAATCATCATACAACATTGTTCTGTTTCCTCCTTAGCAAATAAAGAATGTAGAATTGCACGCAATTCTACATTGTTCATCAATCAATTATTTAATGGCTGTTCGGCATCCGACTTTGGTGCCTTTTTTGTGAAAAACGCTGCCTTCACAGCTTTCAGCATGAAGGAAAACGCCATGCCCACCATGGTAACCACAGGATACATAACCGCACAAACACTAAACAGCGCAATGCGTTTGGCAGGTTTTTCATTGAGCTTGAAACCGGTGCCATGGCACGTTGGGCAAAAACCTTCCAATTTTCTGCGGCGCATTTCACCAGCAGTGAGCACTGCGCGGCCGCCGCATTCCGGACATTTTTCATGCTCTGTCGTCGTTACCACCGTTTCGCGGTAGATGACACCATAACCGTCGCAAACAGGGCACACCTTTTCTGAGACAACTTCGCGGCCATCAACCATCTGCACCTGCTGCACACGACCATGCTTGCAGTTTGGGTTGTCACAAGGGCGTTCTTCAACGTGTTTTTTTGAAACCTTGCGTGTGATCACACCTTTACCCTTACACGTTGGGCATGGGAGCAGTTCATCCTCCCGGCAGCGTCCAGGCAGCACCCCTGCACCATGGCATGTTTCACACTGAGAAGTAATCTTTGGAAAGAAAGAAGATTTATTCATGGATCAGCCTCCAACTCCTTAGAATAGCAGCAAGGCGCAAACAACGACCACTGCCACAACAACCACTGCTGTACCGACCAGACCACCAACGTTCTTTTCTACAATGGTGCCTTTGCCGCCACAATAGTCGCATGGAATCGGTGCACAATCTGTGCCATCTGCGTTGCAGCATTCTACTGCTCCTCTGCCTTCACAAACAGGGCAAACATATTCTTTATAGAACGGATAATTTTTGGTATATTTTCTATGTTCGGTACTCATCGCAAAGTCCCTCCAAACTTTTGTCTATTCCAATAAAAATAGTATAACACAGCGCTATTTCATGCGCAAGCAAAGCCCCGACGATGGTTTTTATCATAAAATAATTTTGCCAGATACAATCGCCTTATTTTCATATATTCTTTCTCTTTTTCTTGAAAAACTCTTGATTTTTCCGTGTCCATCTGCTATTCTAATCAAGTATGATTTTACAGATGCTAAAGGAGGTTTTGTAATGTCCAGAAAATGCGATATTTGTGGTAAAGGTACTGCAACCGGCATGCAAGTTAGCCACTCTCATATCAGAAACAAGAAAACGTGGAAGCCTAACATTCAGAAGGTTCGTGTTGTAGTTGACGGAACCCCTAAAAAACTGAATGTCTGCACCCGCTGCTTGCGTTCCAACAAAGTACAGCGCGCAAAGTAATATGCCGAAACACCTTAAACAATACATAAAAATAGGTCTATTGATGAGCGAGTCGACCGCTTATCAATAGGCCTATTTTTATAGCCTTCTTTCCCTGAAATAAGAAATGGCTCAATGAAGCGCTTTTCGGTGTTTTACAATGCTGTAAAAAACGATGAAATTAGACCATTACCACTATACAATCGCTACACAAAAAGGATTGATCAAGACCGACAAATAAAAAAGAGCCAACCTTGTTGGTCAGCTCTTATACTCACTTTGGAACAAATTCAATTTTTAGCGTCATTCCCATCCCGTCGGCCAGGCGTTTAAGAAGATTGATGGATGGATTTCGAGTGCCATTTTCCAACTTACTAATATCTGCCTGATTGATGCCAGTACGTTCAGCCAATTCTTTTTGAGTGAGATGCTGGGAGGTCCTTGCCTCCACAATCGCTTTAATGATATCCATTTCCGGCTGAATTGCTTCGTATTCTTTTGCAAACTCAGGATCTTGCAATTGCTCCTGCAAATAAGTATTAAGTGTTTTCATAACTCTCGCTCCGTTCAATATAAGATTTTCTTCTTTTGATGGCTAAATCAATTTCGCTTTTCGGAATCTTCTGCGTCTTTTTTTACAAAACCATTTGTGAGAATGATACGTTGATTATAGTAGAAAAAATATAAAACTCGTGTAATATTATTTCCAAATTTACATCGTATTTCAAAGATGCCATCCTGAAGGTGCTTGCTATATGGCTCTCTAAGACTGTTCCCTTTTTCGGAGAGGATCAATCACCAGCAACCCTAACAGTTTAGCGCGCATCTTGTTGTCCAACGAATCAAGAAAAATCTCAACAGGCTTCTCCCCGTTCTCACCTTCATAGAATATCACATCAAACATCAACATCTCACTTCGCTGTTATTATATGGCATATATACCATATAATCAAGAAAAATGCTACTAAGTAAGCTGATATTAATCGACCGCTTACGTGCAACAAAACATCCTGCCGCATTTGGCAGGATGTTTCATTATTATATGAGGCTAAAGATGCCATGCAGGTAGATGACCAGCCAAAAGCTATTGCTTTTTTTATAAATCAGGGCGATGATGGTCCCGACGACCATGCCAAATATTGCCATTGGCACCACTGCAAACAGCGTGGACGTGCCACTCACAACAATAGAACGAATACCAAAATTGGCACCCCAGGCTAAACCGCTGAACAGATAAGCCAGCTTGCCGCAGCCCGCTTTGTCGAGCCAGGAAAAGAACAGTCCGCGAAAGAGCAGCTCTTCGACGAACCCGGCGATGATCAACGCATGCAAGATTTCATACACGGCAACGGCGCTGGCCGGTTCTTTCAGGTAGACCGCAGCAATGAAGACCAGCGCCCCCACCACCAGCCACAGCATCTGACCTTTGCTGCGCAGCGCCAGTGCAGAAAACATCTGACGACGGTCAAAAATCAGGCAAATGAGCACGCAGCCAATTAACAGGGGCAGATCAATATGCAGCGCAAGAATAGGCACCAAGCCGCTGGTAACGTCAGCCATGTCCAGCATCAAACGTTTTGAATCGGCAAAAAGATAGACCAAATCAAACAAGGCGTATACAACGACCAAAAACAGCACCCATTTTGTAAGTGTCGGTCTAGGAATTTGTGACAACACTTGTCTCGGATTATTGATTGTCACATGTTTCGCCTCCTTTAAGCATTTCAATAAGGATGAAAGTATTGTACCGCAACTCGCTCGTTGGCGCAATGGTCATAAAAAATACGCTTCCCGCACTTGGCGAAAAGCGTATTTTCAATTTTAAAATTTAAGTTTCAATTCTCAGTTCTTTCATTAATAAATCGAAAAAATATTCTACAGTCGTTCGTTCATTGACTTATTGCGCGCTGCACAACGGGTCGCCTCAGCGACAAAAGACATATCCTTTTAATCTTGCATAGCAATAAGCAATTTCGTTAAGCAATTGCATGGAATGAAACAACGAAACGCCTCCTTCTCTTTTGTTGTATTTATTATAGCACGTATAAAAAGGATAATCTATATAATTTAGTGACAGTTCTGGCAATTTCTTTTTAACGTTTTGTTAAGATCTCGACCAATCTGCTTTCACTTTCAACGGATAAGTGTCATGAACACTTTTTGATCATCGTCTTCTATGTAATCAATGACCATTTAATAATTTATTGACAATGTCACATTCAATATTGACGCTTTTCCATGCAAATTGTAATATTATTTGTAGCGATCAATCGATCAAAGTTTTTTCACTGGAGGCATGCGCATGCATTTATTTTCTCCACCCGCCACAACATTTGCGGACCAAATGCTTTGCTGGTACGATGAACATCGTCGTATATTGCCATGGCGTGAAAATCCACTTCCTTATCATGTATGGTTATCCGAAATCATGCTGCAGCAAACCCAAGTGCAGACAGTGATCCCTTATTTCACCAGATTCATCGCTGCACTGCCAACCATTTCTGATCTTGCAGAGGTTGAGCTTACTCAACTGCACAAATTGTGGGAGGGGCTCGGTTATTACTCTCGGGCTGACCGTCTTCGCGAAGCGGCTCAATTGCTTGTTGCAACCAACAACGGCTTGCTGCCCGAAACCTACAATGAGCTGATAAAGCTGCCAGGCATCGGCCCTTATACAGCAGGCGCCATTGCCTCCATCGCATTTGGCGAGCGTGTCTGTGCGGTAGATGGTAATGTGCTGCGTATTCTCAGTCGGATCACCGCTTATGACGGCCCTATCAATGTGGCATCAACGGCCAAGCCTCTAAAGGAATTGGCGCAGTCTTTGGTGCCTGGCCATCGTCCAGGCGACTTCAACCAGTCGCTGATGGATCTTGGCGCCAACGTTTGCAGTGCCAACGGCACCCCTCATTGTGAACGCTGTCCTGTTAAGGAACATTGCAAAGCACAGCAACAAGAGCTGACATGGCTGCTGCCTGTAAAAAAGGCAAAAAAGCCACGCTCCATTGAAAATCATACCATCGTCATCATTACATCTGGTTCTCAGGTTTGGATTCATCAACGTCCTGCCAAGCAGCTGCTCGCCGGGCTCTGGGAATTTCTTGATCTTCCAGAGCAATTGTCGCAAGAGGAAGTGCTGAACCATACAAAAACACGTGGACTTTCTCCGGTGTCTGTCAGCGATTTTGGGTGTGCCAAACATCTTTTCACCCACAAAGAATGGCACATGCATGGATGGCATATCACGTTAGATACACCACAACCCATTGATGACGGTATCTGGGTCGATGTTTCTGCGCTTTCCAGCACTTACGCAATGGCCGGAGCACTTTCATCGTATCGCACAAAGTTATTTGAAACCTTGCTCTAGGAGGGCACCATGTTAAAATTTTTCTCACGCTTAATCATCGTCCTAGTCTTTGCTTTGGCCGTCGTTGCCGGCGCCGGGTTTGCAGCCTACCATTTTCTGCCGACTGCCCCGACGTCTTCCGACAGCAGCAGCGCCGATGAAGACGTTTTAGAAGACGACACCTACAATATTCTTTTGTGCGGGGTCGACGGCAAACATGAAAATGCCGACACCATCGTGCTCGCCAGCTTCAACACCAAAAAGAAAACCCTGAAGCTTCTGAGCATCCCTCGTGACACGATGAGCAACGAAGACCGCGCCATTCAAAAGATCAACGCATCTTACAGCGTCGATCATGAAGGCAACATCGAACAAACCATTCACGAAGTTGAAATGGTTACCGGGCTGCCAATCGACCGCTATGCCATCACCACCTTCGAAGGCTTTGAAGAAGCCATCGATGCCATTGGCGGCGTCGAAATGTATGTACCAAGCGATCTGCAGTATTCCGACCCTTATCAGGACCTGGAAATCGATCTGAAGAAAGGCGATCAGGTGCTGGACGGCGAACACGCCTTGCAGTTTGTCCGCTATCGTGCCGGCTATGCAACCGGTGATATCGGTCGTATCGGGGCTCAGCAACTGTTCTTCGAAGCGCTTGGCAACAAACTCCTGAGCGCCTCCATCATCACAAAAGTACCAGCACTGGCAAAAGTGGTCAGCGAAGAAATGGAAACCGACCTGACCGTTTCAGAAATGATCTGGTTCTTCAAGCAGGCACAAGGCATGTCCAGCGATGACATCAAAATGTTTATCCTCCCTGGTGATGCCCAGTACGTTGATGACCTTTCCTACTACATTCCATCCGAATCCGGCATCATTGATCTGATCAACAGCGAATTCATGGAAGACGGCAAACAAATCGACGCCACAGACCTTGATCTGGTGCCAATGGCAAGCTCCGTGGAAGACACTTCCAACACTGAAGAAGCCCAGAAAAACGCCGGCGTCGTTGACAACGGCTACGACACCAACGGTTCCTACGTGGGCAGCGGCGAAGGCGGCAGCACCTACCAAGGCAGCGGCGGCGCCTATGTGCCACCAGCAGAATCTACCACTGGCAATGATTACCGCGACACCACCACCGAAACGGTACCATCTCGCCCAACCATTGACAGCAACACCGGCGGCGGCGCCACCATCACCCCAGATACTGGCGGCAGCAGCGGTGGCGGCGGAAGCAGTTCCGGCGGCGAAAGCAGCGGTGGCAGCACAGGCGGCAGCGGCAACACCGCACCAGTTTATTAAGCAAAACAAAAACTCCCGTTTGATTCCTAACAGGAATTAAACGGGAGTTTTTCGTTAACGGCGCCTATATTTTCAAAAACAGCATATTTCAAACGTTCTAAACAGGAATACTCTTGCTTACAACACCTTGCTTTTTTGGCAGGCTCACATTTTAATTGTGAGCCTGAGGAATATTTGCAACTTGTAATTATGTGCTTTTTAAGAAAGAACCTACTTCTCCTGCAAACGCATCTGCGTATTGGAATAAGGAACCATGTCCTGCATGAGAATAAATAACAAGTTTGCTCCCTGTGATCTTCTGGTGCATAAAATAGGAGTTTTCCATGGGAATCATTCGATCTTGATCCCCGTTCACAATCAACGTCGGCTGTGTAATAAAACGAAGATCGTCCGCCGGCTTTTCACTCCAACGTTTGATTGCACGAAGCTGACGAAGGAAACTCAAGACCGCCATAGGTTTGTCTGTGTTTTCTTTCAGCCGACTGTTCATACGGCCAAACACTTTCTCAGCCTCAATCTTTCCCTGCCGATCAGGGGTATAGAAAATAAAACGCTTGAGATCAGCTCTGTGTAAAATGGCACGGAACACATGACAAAAAGTAGTTCTAGTCACATGATCCACACCGACACCTCCTCTAGGTGCGGTGCCTACCAATATCAAGCAATTTACCAGATCATTGTTTAAACGAACGATCTCCTGTGCGATCATGCCACCCATAGACAATCCCAATAGATTGATTTTCTGATATCCCATAGCATTAAGGATAGAGATAGTCTCTCGCGCCATTTCTGGAACAGTGGAAGCCACTTTCCCCTGGCTGGCTCCTACACCAGGCAACTCCAGCAAAATCACATGTTGCGTCTCTGATAATAGATCGATTAATTTAGGATCCCATTGATCCAAGGTCGCAGCCAAATGTGTCAGCATGACAAGGGGCAGTTCCGACTTTCCCTTTCCCATTTCACGATAAGCAATGTTCTGTCCATCAACAATTATGTACTGATTCTTTGTTAAAAGATAGGGCATCATTCATCCTCCTGAAAAATAATCTGCGGAAACTCATAGGTATAGATCACATTTGTTCCGTTCTGAGCACACCTTTTCCAGCATCATGCCTACCGTTGAAGGCATAACAACATCAACCTTTCGGGCAACGGTGACACAACGCATACAGGAAATACACGCTTTTTCATCCACCTTTTGTGAATTTTCTTGATCGATGGCTTGTACTGGACATTTCACAGCACACATGCCGCATCCGTTACAATCCTTGGTGGGCTTTGGCACCATACCAGCTTCCCCAGTTTTTTTGTAAGGACGATGGCCAGGAATCATAGGTTCTGAAGTGTCTGCCACAGAAAGTTTCTTCTGAATCTGTTTGGCAAAATTGTAAAGCTGCTCTGCGTCCTCCGCGTCAGGCCGTCCCGCAGCAAACTGCCGAACGATAGAATGTTCCGCAATGGCAGAAACCGACGCAATGACCTGAAAACCAATCTGCTTTGCGGTGTCCTTCAATTCTACCAATGTATCCTCATAAGCACGATTGCCATAGACACAAACCAAAACTGCCTTGGCACCGTTGCCATGTATCATGCCCAACCGCTCTACCGCTATAGCAGGAACACGACCACCATAGGACGGTACAGAAATAACTGCAACATCCCCTTCCGCCAAGGAAACAACATCAAAATCCAAATTGCTATTGGTCAGATCGACGGTAACGGCATTTTCTCCAGTGCACTGATTAAACAGTTGACTATCTTTTCCGTGCCTCCTGTTGGACTGAAAACGATGTCATAAAGATTCATCATGATTTTCTCCTTTTACCCAGCAATACGCCAAGAAATCATGTAGTGTAGGTTCTCAGGGAGCTTGACATCTTCCTGAGGCATCTGTTCAAAAGCTCCTGTTAATCCCAGCTCTAAAGCTGTCTGATGGAAATGGGACAAAGCAATGCCAAGATCAACATATTTGATCACTTTCTCTCCATTTGAAAGTCCTGGTTTATAATCCGCATAAAAATGATAAGCATGTTGAGTTTTACGCACTCGCCAAGGCTGTGCGTTTTTAGCAGACGGCGCCAGCCGTACCATTTCCAGCGGCTGAGCATAAGCTCCAGCCATGCCCTTTGTCAATGGAGAGTGAAAATTCTCCTGAAAAAACAGCTCCGTCCACTCACTTCGAGAAGAAGATTTCATAGTAGAGCGCATCAGCGTTTCAGTTAGGCTACGTTTTTTAGTGGCATATCCCACTGGTGAGATGGCTGGAAAAAGTTCATCCTTTGGAATTTCCATGGCAGCAGCAAAACTGTCTCGATTGAAAGTTGCCGCCAGCCACACCGTACCCAGTCCCAGATGAGTGGCATACAAAATAAGATTTTCAAATTCATACCCAGCTGCCAACGGCGCCAGTTTCATATCCGGGATGGAAACCCCAAGAAAGGTACTCGCTCCCTTAATGACGCCATATGTACCTAACTTTTCTCCATCTGAACTCAGCTTTTTATCAATGATGTACTCATGGACAGGGACATCAAACGGATTATCAAGCTGCTCCATGCACTTAATAAGTGCTTTGCGATCCTGCGACTCCAGTGGACGGTTCTCATAAGTACGAACACTATGACGCTTTTGAATGGTCTCCATGACGGGAATTGACAGTTTCATCGTTTAAACTCCTCTCTCACAGCTGAATCATAACTTTTCCGTTGAGTGCTCCTTTTGCCACAAGCTGCAACGCCTTATTGGCCTGACTCAGAGAAAAAACACGAGTATCAATAGCAGGCTTGATCTGCAGCTTCTCTACGATCTCAGTGATTTTTTTCAATTGTGCTCCATTAGAACGAACAAACAAAAAACGATATTCCTTGCCTTGTTTTCGAGCAACTCGATCATATTTACTGCCCGCCAATGTAAACAACAACTTTTTCAGGCCACTAAACTGATGTCGCAGAGCAAATGCTTTATTTGGACCTGTCCGCAAGCTTACTAATCGCCCACCTTTTTTCAAAACCGACATTTCATGCTCGAATTCAGCAGGCCCCAGCGTATCAATCACATGGTCAACATCAGATAGTACTTCCCAATAGTTTTCTGTTTTATAGTCAAGATACCGGTCAACGCCCATAGATAGGAACTGCTCTTTTGCACGTGCATTGCCGGTCACAATGACATGCAATCCCAGCGCTTTGGCAATAGGAACCGCCATCTGACCAAAGCTGCCCGAGCCTCCAGGAATAAGAATCGTTTGGCCAGGTCTTGCTTCCAGTTCTTCCACAATCGCCTGATAGGCGGTCAAACCAGTCAAAGGAATGGCAGCAGCAGTATTGAAATCATACCCTTTCGGCATTTTGGCAATTGCGTTTTGTTCTACCGCCACATACTCTGCAAAAGCACCAATTTTGCCAATTGGCAGGCGCATATAGACTTTGTCTCCTTTTTGAAAATCTTTAACGTTACTGCCCACCTGCTCCACAATACCGGAACACTCATTGCCCAACGTCAGTGGCATCGGATAATCTTGAATCAGTTTTACGTTTCCTGTCATAATCAACAGTTCCACTGGATTAACAGCCGCTGCTTTTACCTGGATCAGAACTTCAGAATCCGAAATCTTAGGTTTAGGTATATCGCTTATCATTGTATTGATTTCCTTTGAATAGCCTTTAATTTGAACCGCTTTCATATAAAACCTCTCTCTGAATGAAATTTGATTTTTTATCTGTTCTTGCTTTTTCGCAAGAGCCTATAAAACGCAAGATGTAATAAATAAAGTTACATCTTTTTTAGCTTAGCATGCGTCAGATGTAAAGTCAATGGTTACATCAAATGATAATGCGCTTGTTTCTGAAAGGATCTAAAATACCTACGCATATTGGCGTAAAATGTTCTGTTGCAGTTCACTGCCTGGTTTTTATCCATACTGTACTATCGTGACAATGAGATAAAACCACTTACTGATTACGTATCTTACTTCGCCAACTGGATCATCTCTGTTGCCCCAATCTCAAAACCAAATAAAATCTCATCCCCATAAAGTTCAGACTCTTGGATAAGAGAAATTGAAGCAGCAATAGGTCACCAGTTTATTAAGCAAAACAAAAAAGTCTGAGCAGCTTTGCTCAGACTTTTTTTGTGCTGTTATTACAAAACAAATATTAATCATTGACGAAACATCGTTCCTTAAAATACTTTGTTAATCTTATTTCAAATTCTTCCAACAATAACTCCAGTGATTGATCAAAATCTTTACCTTTATAAACCAGGCCAACCTCTGCATTTAACTGCTCATCAGAGAAATTCACGAAGCATAGATCTGGATAATGTTTCTTTAAATATAAATTGTTAGAAAATGGCACAAATGCCACGCCATCTGTCATTGCTAACATTTCAAATAAATTTTCACGATCATTAACACGCACCATATTTGAAATAGATTCAAACGAATCGTTTTCTTTTTCTGTTTCCAACAGCAGCATCTCAAAAAATTCTGGGATATGTTTGTTATTTGTATCAGCATAGCAAATAAAAGGATATGAAAAGAGATCTGTTAATTTTAAACGCTTCTTCACCAAAAGTGGATGTCCTTTTCTAACAAGAAATCTCATTTCATCGTTAAATAAAGTAATCCACTTCAAGTTGTATCTATTGATTTCTCTTTGCTGCATGTGAGCATCTAAATTACATCTTAATACCAGACCAAAATCAACCTCTTCTTGTTCCACTTGACTTATAATGGAATAGCTGTCTCCTGTTTTTAAATGTATCCTAACATTTGAAAATTCTTTATGCAAATCTAGAATCGTAGGTAAAACCAAGATGCTTGTAAAATGAAAATTACTAGCCATAACATATTCGCCATATATTTTACATTCGGTACATTGAATTTGTTTTAAGTGTATGATCAAGTTTTGAATATTTTTAACAGTTTTTATTACTTCTTCACCTTCACTTGTAAAACCCACACCATTTTGATATCGAAGTAAAATGGCATAACCTAATTCTTCTTCTAAACTTCGAATAGCATTACTAATTGCCGGCGCTGAAACAAATAGCTTTTGTGCTGCTTTCGTAATTGATCCCTGTTCGTAGATTGCTAATAAATATTCAAACTGATTCAAATTCATCGCTTTTGCTCTCCTTAATTTTCGTTAATTATAAGACATTCAAATTTGCGATGCAACATACAAAAGGCAATACCTATTGGCATTGCCTTCAATAACATCTTAAAACATAAATACTACAAAATTCCATAATAGTGTTACAACAGCCATCACAATAATTGTCGGAATTGAATAAATATATATTTCCCTTGCTCGAATCCATTTCGTATTAGAGAAAAGACATACCGAAGCTGCAGATGCAGCAGGCAACATAAAAGCAATATTACAACTTACCGTAATTAAATACACAATCTGCAGTGAATCAACACCCAGACTAGCTGCAATTGGCAATGTTGCTGTGATCATAATTACAGCAACAACCATATTGATCATCAGATTTGTCAGGATAACTGTAATAACCAGCGTCAGAATGAAGAAAAAGATCAAGGATGAATCCGAGAATAATGGTGTCAACACTTGTCCCAAAAAAGCACTAATCCCAGCTTTATCATTTCCCAACAGATTTGTGAAAGAAAAAATAGCACAAATCATCATTACAGTATTCCAAGGAACACCTTTAACAGCCAACTCCCCAAATTTGAAAACATATTTTCCATCTTTTTTTAATAACGATAATACAATAAATAACAGCAATGCTTTCAAACTCATTCCCATTGTATCAAAGAAAACACGAATTCCATTGTCTTCTGGCAACAAACTTGGAACAACCAACATGATAACCAAAGCCATTAAAGCGACTAATGTAATTTTTCTTTCTCTTGTCAGTACAAGATCTTGAGAATCAAAGAAATCTGGGGTGAGTTTCTTTAAACGCTCTGTATCCAGACGAAAAATGATTTTACAGATAAGCATATATCCAAGAATAGAAAAAATTGCGCAAGGAACACTGTACCATAAGTAATGCAAAAAATTGATAGATTCGCCAAAAGTTGCAGTATAGGTGTTCAAAATAATCAATGCATTATTGTTCCATGGCACTGACCCTAAACTAATTGCCCCCATTACACCGACACCAAAAACCATAACATTAACAAATTTATCAAAAGGTTTATAGTCTAAAATATCGCAGATTTTATATACAAACCCCCATGAAATGAACATTCCTGAAAAAATACCGCACAAGCTGGATATCAGCCATGCAACAAAGAAGACTACAAAAATCATTCTCCAAGGATGTCCTGCTAAACTTTTTCTTGTTAACAAATATGTTGAAACATAGGTGGTTGTCCCAGTCGCTTCCATAAAGGCCACAAATACAAACAGCAGTACAATAAAAAATATAGTATCGTTGCCCCAGCTAATCGCCAATAATCCAGAGACATCTACTATTCCAGTAAATGGAATCAGTAATAGTGTAAAAAAGCTAGGCCATACTTCAGTCGACACAGACCAGCCGTAAACTGCAGCAAAAAACACACCAATCAAATGCATTCCTTCAGGTGTTATTGGCTCAACTACTGGCACAATCCATCCCAATGATGCTAATAAACAATAGACAATAAAGTGTATTATTGTTTTATCTTTTTTAACCACTTGAGCAGACATACTCACTTCCTCCAATCAAATCGCAGATTTATCTGTGAAAAGCTTTACCTCTACACAGATAAATCCACAACGTTCCTCAATGTATAAGATTAAACGTTAGCTTTTCGAATCTTATCACGGAAATCAAGCTTCACACCATCTTTTGTCAAGGTAATTGTCTGGAATTTATTATTCAGTAATGGATTTGTGAATGGATAGTCTACACGTTTGATCGATCTTCTGCTTTCTTTTCTATTTTCTCCACATAGCGCCATAACAATACCCATGTCTAACAAATCCAACGTTTCTAATGCACGTACCAATTCGTGGGCATTCTCTGCCTTCAGTTGCTGCAAAGCATATTTCTTCAAATCATGGAGGTATTTATTTGCGGCAACAAGCAAGGTTTCAGAACGAACATTTGTAACCCCAACATATTTCTCCATAATCTGATTCAGCGTTGAATTGACTTCCATCCAATGCGCACCATTTTCGCGGCCTAAAATTTCATTATAAAGATCAATTTTTTCTTGAATGGTTGAAATACCACTGATGTCAGCAAACGTTAAGTCTTTGCACTTTTCTGCTGCATTTTCACCAGAAACTTGTCCAAATACCGCTGCACTTGTAATGTCACCACGAACATTACCAACCAAATCACCAGAAGCATACAGTCCAGAAACAGTTGTTTCACTATTGCTATCTACATCAATACCAGAGCCGCCAATAACATATCCATAAGTGCCAAATTCGATCATATGTTTATGGAGATCAATACCATATTGATCAAAATAATCATTAATGCTGGTATCACCTTCTGAGACAAAAGATTCTCTCATATGTACGAGATCTTCTTCTGAAGTCTGTGAGCAATTCATGTATACTGGACCACTCCCATCCTTCATTTTTTCGTCGAAAACAGTTTGCCAAATATCTGATGTTACATCTCCAAGTTCTCTCGTTGGTTTTGTAACAAATGGGCCTACTGGCTTACCTGAAGCATAGGTCAAAACTCCAATCCAGGTAGCTTTCCCACAACGTGCAAACTGCATAGGACCAGCATGAACTGCAGGCAGATCCATATTTACCATACGCGCACCAGCACGATATGCAATGGCAGCACCCCCTGCATTAGCAGGGCAGCAATGAGTATTGCATACATAAGCTGGGTTAACATTAGGATAAACACGCGTCGTAACACCTGTAGCAATAATAATGGTCTTGGCCTGGAACAAAACAACCTCTGGCTGATCATACTGACCGCAAATCCCAATTGCCCCCACAACCTGATTGTCTTTTACAAGGATTTCTGTGATAGCGGTTTTATTCAATATTTCAGCACCAAACTCTTTAGCTTTATTGGTCAAAACTGTTTTTTGGTTATGCCCATCATACTTCAAATGATATCTGCGGCGACCTGGCATTGCATGCCCTTCAAAATTCCATTTACCGGTTGGCTTCATATCAATGCCATAAGAATCCCATTTCTGTATCAATTCATAAGACCGTTCCATCATTAAAGAAAGCAAATTGACATCCTGGTTTGGGCCAACTAAAGTTTCACAAATTTCCTGCAGAATCTCTTGATAATCATCTCCATGATATTCTGGAATATAGCACATAAAATGGTCATTCCCAGTTGCTCCACTCCCAGAACGACGGGTGTCTGCTTTCTCAGCAATTACAACGTGGGCTCCTTTTTCACCAGCTGCAATGGCAGCTTGTAAACCACTAATCCCACCGCCAACAATTAGAACATCAGCTTGTACCACATTTTCACGAACAGACAATTTCATAATATTACACCCCTTTTTCCTCTGGGACATCCGCAACAAACATCATATGTGATAATGGATATCGAATAGAAATAGCACTCACCGGACAATCCATAACACAAGCCCGGCAATGCCAGCACTCGTTAGGATAACGAACGACAATTTCTGGTGGTTCTGTCTCAGTTTTCTTAATTACATCCATGCAACAAATTTGGGCACATAATCCGCATTTCACACATTTTTCTTTATCAATTACCGGTGGCATAAGCCCACACCTCTTTCGAAATTGTTTATCTTGCAAGATCTTATCTTTATTATACCGATGCACTTATGTGTTGTATAATATTCTCTTATTAAGCGAGGTTTAATTATAGATTAATCCCCCTTCAAACGAATATACAGAAACAAAAAAGTCTGAGCAGCTTTGCTCAGACTTTTTTGTGCCATTATTTTTTGAGATAGCGCCCGGTAATGCTTGCAGGATTGGCGGCAATGTCTTCCGGTGTTCCGGCGGCGACAATTTGCCCGCCGCTTTCACCGCCGCCCGGCCCCATGTCGACGATGTAGTCGGCGTTGGCAATCATGTCTAAATCGTGTTCGATGACAATGACGGTCGCCCCTTGGTCGATGAGACGCTGAAAAATGCCAATCAAGGTTTGCACATCCAGCGGATGCAGCCCGATGGTCGGCTCATCAAACACAAAGACGGCATCTTCCTGCTGACGGCCCATTTCTGCCGCCAGCTTCAGGCGCTGAGCCTCTCCGCCGGACAAGGCTGGCGTGCCTTCGCCAAGGGTAAGGTAGCCCAGTCCGAGATCGCTCAAGGTTTGCAGGCGTTCGTGGACTTTTTTCACGTCCTTGGTCGCAGCCAGCGCCTGGTCCACGGTCATGGCCAAAAGATCCGGCAAGGACAGAGGCTGGCTGTCCGCTCCGCTGTTTTTGGCCACGCGCTTGATCCGGAAGGCTTCCTTGCCATAACGCGACCCATGGCAGACGGGACAAACGATCTCCACATCCGGCAAAAACTGCACGTCCATGGTGATTTGTCCGGTGCCGTCGCACTCTTGGCAGCGCAGCTTGCCGGTGTTGTAGGAAAAATCGCCGGCTTTCCAGCCTGCTGCCTTTGCCTGTTCCGTCCGCGCATAGAGGCGCCGCAGGTCGTCCATGACGTTGCTGTAAGTCGCCACGGTGGAGCGCACGTTGGTTCCGATCGGCGTGGCGTCGATCAGATTGACGCGATGCACGCCCTCTGCTTCCACAGCCTTGACGTGGTCAGGCATGCTCCCCTGTCCCGCCATGGCCGCCAAAGCAGGCACAAGGCTCTCCAGGATCAGCGTGGTTTTGCCGGAACCGCTCACCCCAGTGACAGCGATCAGGTGCCCCTTCGGCAAATCAAGGCGCAAGGCATGCACGGTGTGAATCGGCGACGTTTCCAAATGAATGGTGCCATGGCAAAACATATCTGCCTTCGCAGCGCGCGCCCGCACTCGCTGCGCCCCTTCAGCCGTCAGAAACGGCCCAATCAGCGACCGTGGGTTGGCAGCGACCTCTTTCACTGTGCCGCTGCACAAGAGGGTGCCGCCATTGGTGCCAGCGCCAGGGCCAAGCTCGATCAACCAGTCTGCCGCTGCCAGCACCCGCGCATCGTGATCGACAAGGACCACCGAATTGCCATGCGCCAGCAGATCCTCGATCACGCCCAAAAGGCCGTCTACATTGGCTGGATGCAGCCCAATCGACGGCTCATCCA
>JAXJBF010000036.1:0-24480 GCA_036303105.1 Peptococcaceae bacterium
CATAGTTTAAAAGATATGCCAACAACGCTCCCTGAGGAATTGGGATTAACATGTTTTTTAGCGCGTTATGATCATAGAGATGCTTTATTAACGAAACATCCAGGAGGCATTATGGATTTGCCAGAAGGAGCCATCGTTGGAACAAGCAGTTTACGCCGACGTTCTCAATTGCTGGCTATGCGTCCAGATCTAGAGGTGCGTGATTTGCGTGGAAATGTGAATACACGATTACGCAAGTATCACGAAGGAGAATTTGATGCTGTTGTTTTAGCTGTAGCAGGGTTGGAACGTTTGGGATTTTACGATGAAATCAATGAACGTTTAGATGACAACATTTTTATTCCTGCAGTGGGTCAAGGTGCACTTGTTATCGAATCGCGCAAGGATCGAGAGGACCTTTTAGAAAAATTTAAAAAGATTAATGATGATACTACGTATCGTTGCGTAACGGCTGAACGTCAATTTATGTGTGCGTTGGAAGGCGGTTGTCAGGTTCCAATGGGTGCTTATGCCGTTATTGAAGAAGGAAAAATGAAGATTCATGGCTTTGTGGGTGCAGTGGATGGCTCAAAAATTTTAAGGGCAGAGATCGTTGGCGCTTTAGAAGATTATATGAAAATAGGGCAGGCGCTTGCTGATAAATTACTTACAATTGGAGCGCGTGAACTATTAGATGAAGTTCGCAACTAAGTATGAAGGAGTTTTTATGAATAAAGGATATGTTTATTTGGTTGGTGCTGGTCCAGGCGATATCGGGTTAATCACGGTTAAGGGCCTGGAGTGTATAAAACGTGCAGATGTAATCGTATACGATCGCTTGGCCAATCCGCGCTTGCTTTCCTACGCAAAAGCAGATGCAAAATATATTTATGTTGGAAAAACACCAGATCATCATACGTTAAAACAGGAAGAAATTAATCAAGTATTGGTCGACGAAGCGACTAAGGGAAATATTGTTACACGTTTAAAAGGCGGAGACCCTTATGTGTTTGGTCGCGGGGGTGAAGAAGGCGAGACATTGAAGGATGCTGGGATTCTTTTTGAAGTGGTTCCAGGAATTACTTCTGCAATTGCTGTGCCATCCTATGCAGGAATTCCAGTAACACATCGCCATTTAACTTCAACTTTCACCGTTATTACGGGCCATGAAGATCCTATGAAAGCCAGCAGCCAGATCAATTGGTCGCGCTTGGCTGAAGATCCAGGAACGTTGATTTTCTTAATGGGCGTTGGACATCTCTCTCAAATTGTTCAACAGCTCATTGCAAATGGGAAAAGCGACGAGACGCCAATTGCGCTGATTCGTTGGGGAACACGTCCTGAACAACAGGTTGTAGTTGGGACCTTAGCAACCATCGTAGAAGATGTTGCTCGCGCGGGTTTAACTTCTCCTGCGATTATTATTGTGGGTGATGTTGTTAAGATGCGTGATACATTAAGCTGGTTTGAACATAAGCCTTTATTTGGACAAAGAATACTTGTGACACGTGCCCGTGAACAGGCCAGTGTATTTTCTAATATGATTGAAGAAGCCGGCGGAGAAGCATGGGAAGCACCTACAATTGCCATTGATTCAGCAGCTGATACAGACGAATTAAAGAAGGCTGTTTATGAAGCTGGCGCATATGATTGGGTCATTTTCACTAGCGTAAATGGTGTCAATGCTTTCTTTGACTGTATGCGTGATAATAAATTGGATATTCGCAGCCTTGGTGAAGCGAAAATTTGTGCAATCGGGCCAAAGACGAAAGAGGCGTTAGAGGCAAAGGGGTTATTAGTGGAAGCCATGCCTGAGAAGTTTGTTGCCGAAAGCGTTGTTGAATGTTTGAAGCCGTTGTTAAGTCCAGGAGAACGCATTCTTTTACCACGTTCTGATCTTGCGAGAAAAGTTCTTGTAGATACGTTGGAAGAAATGGGCATGTATGTTGACGAGGTTGTTGCTTATCATACGGTTAAAGTTAACCGTTTTGATAATGAAATTATTGAAAAAATTAAGGATAAATCTATTCATATTGTAACATTTACCAGCTCATCAACAGTGAAAAACTTTATGGAATTAATAGAAGATAAAACCATTCTTGAAGGTATTAAGCTGGCATCAATTGGACCAGTCACAACAAAAACATTAAAAGATTTTGGCTTAACACCAGATATTGAAGCAGTGGATTATACCATCCAAGGCTTATTTAACGCGATTGTAGAAGCAATTCATAAAAATCAAGAATAAATTTTTTTTACATGATCGATTAACTTGAAATTTTTTAAAGGAGAAATGATTATGTCATATCAATTTGAGCAATCAAAAGCAGCTTTTGCTGAAGCACAAAAAGTTATTCCTGGTGGGGTTAACAGCCCAGTGCGTGCTTTTAAGGCGGTAGGCGAGGTACCTGTTTTTGTTGAGCATGGTGAAAAAGCCCATATTACTGATATTGATGGGCAGACTTATGTTGATTTTGTTTGCTCGTGGGGGCCTCTGATTCTTGGGCATCGCCATCCAAAGGTGGTTAATGCGATTCAAGAAGCATTAGAACATGGTACAACTTTTGGCATGCCAACAGTGCTTGAAACCAAAATGGCCGAACTTATTTGTGAGCTCATCCCTTCAGTTGAGATGGTGCGCATGGTATCTTCTGGGACAGAAGCTACCATGAGTGCATTGCGTTTGGCACGTGGTTATACGAAACGTGATTTTATCATCAAGTTTGAAGGTTGCTATCATGGCCACGCAGATCATCTGTTAATTAACGCTGGTTCTGGTGCGATGACCTTCGGCGTTCCATCAAGCCCTGGTGTACCTGCTGATGTAGCAAAAGAAACATTGGTTGCAAAGTATAATGATTTGGAAAGTGTTAAGACATTGTTTGAACAGCATCCAAATGACATTGCAGCAGTTATTGTTGAACCAATTCCTGGCAATATGGGACTGATTATGCCACAAGATGGATTCTTGGAAGGATTGCGTGAGTTAACATCCGAATATGGCGCGGTTTTAATTTTTGATGAAGTTATTTCAGGTTTCCGTGCCAGTGACGGTGGCGCTCAAAAAGTATTTGGTGTGATTCCAGACCTTACTTGCTTAGGGAAAATTATTGGTGGCGGACTTCCTGTTGGCGCATTTGGTGGTAAAAAGGAAATCATGGAATGCTTGTCACCATCTGGTCCAGTCTATCAAGCAGGGACTCTTTCTGGCAATCCATTAGCAATGTCCGCAGGTTTCGCAGCACTATCTGTATTAAAGCAAGAACAACCTTATGATGCACTTGCAGAAAAAGGAAAGGTGTTGGCAAATGGCCTGCGAGAACTTGCGAAAAAACACAGTGTTGATGTTACCGTGAATCAATTTGGGTCATTATTGACAGTTTTCTTTACGAATGGTCCAGTATCTTGCTATGCAGATGCTACAACATCCAACACGGAAAAGTTTGCTAAATTCTTCAGTGTTATGCTTGAAAATGGCGTTCATTTACCACCATCTCAGTTCGAATGCTGGTTCCTTTCTACAGCACATACGCAAGAAGATATTGAAAAAACCTTGTCTGCTGCTGATATTGCTTTTGCTGAAGTAGGAAAAATGTAATGTACAAAAAGTTTTTCATTCAAACCTTTGGCTGTCAAATGAATGAACATGACTCAGAGGTAATGGCAGGATTATTAGAAGAACGATTTTATATTCCAACAAAAGATATCAAAGAAGCAGACTTTATTCTATTAAATACCTGTTGTATTCGTGAAAAAGCAGAAAGTAAAGTATTGAGTATGCTGGGATCATTGAAAAAACTGAAGGCTAAAAAACCGTCGTTGATTGTTGGCGTTTGCGGTTGCATGATTCAGCAGAAAAATATTGTTCCAAAGATTCTACATGCATGCCCTTTTGTGAACCTCATGTTTGGGACAAATAATATGGCGCAATTACCGGATTATCTTGAAAGAATAGAGAAATATGGTCAACCTGTCTATGAGATTGTTGACGAAGATTCGAGTGCGGACTTGAAATTGCCAGCCAGTCGAGAGTTCCCGTTTAAAGCCTTTGTGAACATCATGTATGGATGTAATAATTTTTGCACCTATTGTATCGTTCCATATGTTCGCGGACGTGAACGTAGCAGAAAAAAAGAGGATATTATCGCAGAGGTTAAGGAGCTTGTAGCGGATGGAGCCATAGAAGTTATGTTGTTGGGGCAAAATGTTGATTCGTATGGCAATGACTTTAAGGATTCTGTAAGCTTTGCGGATTTGTTAAAAGAAATAGACGATATTCCTGGAATTGAACGCATACGCTTTATGACATCACATCCGAAGGACTTTTCTTTGGAACTGATTGATGTGATCAAGAATAGCAAACATATTTGTCATTCACTCCATCTTCCAGTTCAGTCTGGTTCAAATGAAGTATTAAAGCGTATGAATCGAAAATATACACGGGAAAGATACCTTAAAATTGTTCATGCAATGCGTGAAGCGATCCCAGATGTTGCACTGACAACAGATATTATTGTGGGCTTTCCAGGAGAAACTGAAGAACAATTTCAGGAAACGGTTGATCTAGTGGAAACAGTTGGATTTGACAATGCTTTTTCATTCATCTATTCAAAACGGCCTGGAACTGCTGCAGAAAAATTTGAGGATCAGATTCCACTGGAAATAAAAAAAGAGCGGCTTCAGCGCTTAAATACAAGCCTCTCTAAATGGAGCTTATACCATAACAAAAAATATGAAGGCCAAAATGTAAAAGTTTTGGTTGAAGGTTTAAGCGAAAACAACGATAATATGCTTAGCGGTCGAACTGATACAGGTAAAACCGTTATTTTCCAAGGTGATCCATCGCTGATTGGAAAAATAGTAAATGTAGATATCACCACGGCTCAAACGTGGGTATTAAAAGGAAAATTGGAGGAAGAAAATTAATGAGTATTTATGACAAAGCTAAAGCACTTGCCGATGAAATTGCAGCTAGTGATGAACTCCGTCGAGTAAAAGAAACTGAATTAAAGATGTTGATTGATCTTCCAGCGCGTGAAATCGTTGAAACTTATCAGCAGATTCAGATGGATGCTATTAACGCTGGTATTTCTTATGATGAACTTGACGATGAAAAGAAAGCGCAGCTTACTGATCTTGAGAACAAGATGCAGGAAAATGCTGTGATTGTTGAGTACATGAATGCCAACCAAGAGCTTAATCAAATGTTAGAATCTGTTAATATGATTATTTCCAGTGCTCTCAACGATAATAATGGCGGTGGATGCAGCAGTTGCTCTTCCGCAGGAAACTGTGGTGAAAATGATTGTTGCAGCTCATGTGGTCATTGATTCAGAAGTAAAATAGAATAAAATATAGCATTGAACCTTGTAGCAAGCATTTCGATGTGCTGGTTACAAGGTTTTTTATATACAACGCAATTCGATAGCATCGGTTATAAGATGAATTATCAAACCTAATGAAAACACGAATGCGTTGAAATGAAGGAAATTATGTAGTACTATATACGGTAGAAAATTATAGAAACATACCGAAATGAAGGAATAAGATTATGAGCATACTGCAGGCAAACAGCCTTGAGAAGGTGTTTATTACAAATACAATATTTAAGGATATTAGTTTTACCATTAATTCTGGTCAAAAAGTTGGATTGGTGGGTCCGAATGGTGCTGGAAAATCTACTTTGATGAAGTGTATTGCAGGACTTGAAGATGTAGACTCAGGCACAATTTCTTTTGCCAAAGGCGCGACTTTTGGATATTTAGCGCAACAAGTTAATCTTGACCTAGAGAAGACACTGCGCGAAATTATTCTTGAAGCATTTGAGGATGTTTTAAAACTGTATCAAGAAATTCGTTCTTTAGAGATACGTATTTCTCGGGAACAAGACGCTGAAAGACAGAAACAGTTTTTACAGGTTTATCAGGAGAAGCAATCTGAGTATGAAAAACGCAATGGATATGCTGTTGAAAGTCATGTGAAAGGAATTGTGTTGGGTCTTGGATTCTCGGAAGATGATTTGGAACGTAAAGTAGAAAGCTTTAGTGGCGGTGAGCGTACGCGTGTAATGTTGGCGCGCCAGTTAGCACGGGATCCGGATATTTTACTATTGGATGAACCAACAAACCATTTAGATCTTCCTGCAATAGAGTGGTTGGAAGTTTTCTTAAAAAACTTCAAGGGGACGGTCCTTGTAATTTCACACGATGAATATTTTCTGGATGCTATTGTAGATACTGTGATGGATCTGGAACATCAAAGCCTGACGATCTATCCGATGGGCTTTTTTAAATATAAAGAAGAAAAGAAGAAGCAACGTGCCATTCAACATAAGCATTTTCTCGAACAACAAAAGAAAATTGCTAAAGAATTGGAATATATTCGGCGTAATCGTGCTGGAGTAAACTCAAAGCAAGCTAGAGGCCGTGAAAAAAAACTTATGCGGCAAACTTTCATAAGTGACATTAGTGAAGGCGATAATATAAATATTGGTTCCTATGCGGTCGGTGAAAGCGCTCGTTTTGTGTTATCCGTAAACGGATTAAACTTGAATGTTGCAGGTAAGCAACTTGCTGAAAATATTAAATTTGATATTCAAGCCAAGGAAAAAGTGTCCATTATTGGAAGAAATGGTGTTGGCAAAAGTTCACTGCTCAAACAGATTATTCGTGAGATCGAGTCGGATGATAGTAAAGTTGTAAAGTTAGGAAACCGTGTACAGTATGCGTATTTTGATCAGCATCAAATGGCTTTAGATGAATCGAAAACTGTTTTGGAACAAACCCTTGCCAGTTGTGATTTAAAAGTCAGTGAAGCCAAAACATTGCTTGCACGATATTTGTTTCGAGAAGACGATTTGGAACGGCCGATTTCACTACTTTCTGGTGGAGAGAAAGTTCGACTTTCCTTTATGATTTTATTATTCGACGAGCCAAATTTTTTGATCTTGGATGAACCAACCAATCATTTAGATATGGAATCGAAAGAAATCATTGTTCATTTTTTGCAGGAATTCAAAGGATCTATTTTGGTTGTTTCTCATGATCGAGAGCTTCTTAATAATGTCACAGAACGTACATTGGAGATGGCTGATGGCTCATTAACGTCTTATCTTGGAAATTATAATTATTACAAAGAAAAAAAGGAACTCTTGCTTGCATTGGCGCAAGAAAACAAGCAACAAAAAGAATCTCAGAAGGCAACGCCAAAGCGTAAATCTTCTGGCATAAGCAAAAGTAAGCTTCGTGATGAGATTGCAAATTTAGAAAAGCGTATCGAAGCACTGGAGATAAAAATTGAGCAGCTTAATGAGGAATTAACGCAACCAGGCGCATGTTATAGTGAAATTGCTAAAAATCTAGAAGATGCAAACAATGAGTTAGAAACAACAATGGATACGTGGCAGGAAAAATCTGAATTACTAGAGGAGGTTTTAAATCCATGATAAGTAGACCAGAGTTATTATTACCTGCCGGAGATTTGGAAATTGCAAAATTAGCGATTGATCATGGTGCTGACGCTGTCTATGTAGGGCTTAGCCAATTTAGTGCAAGAGCGAAAGCGCATAATTTAACGCAAGAAGAAATGGTTACTCTAATTGATTATGCGCATGAACATCAGGCGAAAGTTTTTTGTGCGTTGAATATTTTATTGTTTAATGATGAATTAGAGGAGGCAATTTCTCAAATTTCAATATTGGTTTCACATGGCATCGATGCATTTATTGTTCAGGATTTTGGCATTGCGACGCTTATTATGGCACATTTTCCAGAAACTGAAGTGCATGCTTCTACTCAAATGGCAATTATGAATGTTTGCGGAGTGCAAGCAGCGGAGGAATTAGGCTTTGATCGCGTTGTTTTAGCGAGAGAAACTTCGTTAGAAATGATGAAATCCATAAGAAATGCTTCAAAGATTGATCTGGAAGTTTTTGTTCAAGGCGCTCTTTGTGTTAGTTACTCTGGTCTTTGTTATATGAGTAGCTTACAAGGAGATCGAAGTGGAAATAGAGGACAATGTGCTCAACCTTGTCGACGTAGATACACTTTATACGAGAAGCATTGTGAAAAACAAAAAAAAATCGTAGAGAATTATCTTTTAAGCCCAAAGGATATGAACCTTCTCAAAAACTTACCAGACCTATTATCAGTCCCAGTACAATCATTGAAAATAGAAGGCAGGATGAAGCAGCCAGAATATGTTGCCCTTATGACCGATGTTTACCGTGAACATGTCAATATCTTAACACAGGGTAATTCTATTCAAGATGATGTTATGGATCGTGATTTGAAAAATATGGCTGTTATTTTTAATCGAGAAGGTTTCTCGTCTGCGTACCTTCACGGGGTTCCTGGGAAATCCATGATGAGTTATCATACGCCTAAAAATACAGGTATTCCTTTGGGTGATATTAAAAAGATCACAAAATCAGAATGTCAAATTTTATTACAGGAACCATTGCATACAGGGGATGGGATAGCGTTTTATGATGCTGCAATGCAACCTCTGTGGGGCGGATATATTGATTCGATCGTTGATAATCATGGGAAAAAGGGGAAAGTGTTTGGTAAGGGCGTTCTTGTTACTATAAAACATGGGTTCAGTGAAGGCTCTCGTTTATCCGACGTGAAGTATTGCTACAAAACTTTTGACAAAGATCTTTCGAAGAATTTGCTTAAAGTGAAAGTATTTCCAAAGCGTTTATCCGAGAAAAAGGGAACGCTGCATTTTTATGTGCAGGCAGAATATGGCAAGCCTTTTTCTATGGATGTTTTGCTTGAAAAAGATCATAATGAAGCAACTTCTTTTCATTGGGAAGCTGATTTTCTTGTAGAAAAATCAAATAGTGGAAAATCAAGCAGGGAGGTTATTAACAATACTTTACATAAATTGGAAAATACAGGATATTCAATTGGAAATATTGAAATAAATGAGCCGATGGCATCCTTTGTACCGATGAGTGTGGTTACAAATGGAAAGAATGCAGCAGCTTCTTTTTTTGATCAATGTGTGAATAACAATCTTGTTTTACAGGAAGAACATGAAGACCAGCATTTTAATGCAGAAGAACGTTGCGAGGAATGTTTATTGGTTTTAGATGAAATTCCGCCACAAATTCTCATTCAAAGTACCCCAAAAATTTCTGTGCAAGTACGAACAAAAGAGCAGGCAGAAGCTGCTCTTCTCGGAGAAATTGATGAATTGAATATTCTGTTGTTGGAAACACAAAGACATGATGGATTATCAAACGAAGAAATTATTCAATATGCACAGGAAATACCTGTAATTGTTTCGCTTCCTCCATTAATTAAAGAATCTGAAGAAGAGGATTATTATGCGGCAAGATGCAAGGCCTTATTTGAAATGGGAATTAAACATTTTATGGTTTCAAATATTGGTCAACTAAAGTTATTAAATGATCTTGGTATTGATTATGTTGCAGGGGATTATCACTTGAATCTAACCAATGATCTTACTGCAGCAGCTTTATCACAAGTTGGTGTTTCTCGTCAAACACTTTCCATTGAATTAGATCATCAGCGGCTGAAAAGCTTGTCAACGATTGGTAATATTCCTCTTGAAATGATCGTTTATGGTCGTATACCTGCCATGAATACGAGATACTGTCCAATGGGAAGCATTATTGGGCAGCGCGAAATAAAGAAGCCTTGCAGTCGTCCATGTGTTAAAAGTGAATATTCTTTAGAACGCGATGGGAAAGAATATCAAATCATAGGAGATCGCTTTTGCAATATATATATATTAAATGATAAGGTATATAGCTTATTTAATCATATGGAAGCAATTAGTCAATTGTGTTTGGATTATTGGCGAATTGCCGGTGCTTTTATGGAAACTGCTGAACTCAGAGAATCTGTAAAAATACTTTCTATGTTGCGTAATCAAAATTTGGGAAAAGAAAAGCAGAAACAAACTGTTACATTGTTGCAAACCAACACAACAGATGGACATTTTATTAAAGGAGTTCGATAATAAGTTGTCTTACTATAAAAACAGTCCTGTATTGGATAAATTAGAATTCACAAAAATTCGAGAAATGTTGGCAGCAGAATGCAGTTCGTCGTTAGGGAAAAAACGAGCGAGCATGTGCTTTCCAAGCGAAGATAAAGAGCAAATTGTTGCTTGGCAAGAAGAGACCGCAGAAATTGTTTCAATGCTTGCCGTTGGTGAGACGATTCCTCTGGGTGGCATTCGTGATTTGCATGAAGTGCTCAAGAAACTTCGGATTCATCAGGTATTAGAAGCTGGTGAATTTATTGATATTGAACGGTCGCTTTATGCTGCGAAAAATCTTAGCCAATTTTTTCGTGTGAAAAAAAATGGATATCATATTGTGCGAATGTTAGATTATACGGAAGCATTGGTTGTTAATGATTCATTGCGTACAAAAATTAATCGTACCATTCGTGAAGATGGCTATGTTCTTGATAGTGCATCTGTAGAACTGGGAAATATTCGACGGAATATGGCGATGTTACAGCAAAATATTCGTAGAAAGATGGACCAATTGGTTAAAAGCAGTCACTTAAGTGAGGCTCTTCAGGAACAAATCGTTACCGTCCGAGGTGATCGATTGGTAATACCGGTAAAAGTAGAATATAAAAGTCGGGTACCAGGGATTATTCACGATCAATCCGCAAGTGGATCGACCATTTACGTTGAACCATCAGAATTGATTCCATTAAACAATAAGATGGCTCAATTAGAGCAAGATGAAAAACACGAAATTTATCAGATATTAAAAATACTGTCTGAAGAATGTGCTGCAGAACAGCAAGCATTAAAATCGAATATGTATAATCTTGGCATCATTGATTTTACAGTTGGAAAAGCGCAATTGGCAATTAAGATGGATGCTCTTGCACCGCATACGTTGTCATCGACTACCTTGCACCTGAAACGCGCCTACCATCCGCTGCTTCATCGCGAGACGGCAGTACCGATTAGTCTACATATGGATGATGAAACACGTATTATCGTCATTACTGGTCCCAATACCGGTGGGAAGACGGTAACCTTAAAGACGGTTGGTTTATTGGTTTTAATGCATCAAGCGGGTCTACATGTTCCAGTACATCCAGAAACTGAAATGGGCATTTTTGACAAAGTCTTTGTTGATGTTGGTGATGAGCAAAGTATTGAACAATCGCTGAGTACTTTTTCTTCTCATTTGGTTAATATTTGTGATATTATGAAAAACTTAGATAACAGGTCTTTGGCATTATATGATGAATTGGGTGCAGGAACGGATCCTGGTGAAGGTGCTGCTTTGGCTACAGCGATATTAGAAGCAAATCTTAAAGCACATTGCCTAACATTAGCGACAACACATTATAGTGAATTAAAGACCTATGCATATCAGACGCCTGGTGTACAAAATGCAAGTATGGCGTTTGATATTGAAACCTTACGTCCAACTTATCGCTTGATTATTGGTGTCTCTGGCGAAAGTAATGCATTTGCAATTGCAGAGCGGATTGGGCTGCCGGATTCAATTATTCAAAATGCTAAAGAGATACAAGACGCCAATCAAAATGAATTGATTGATAAAGTCAAAAATTTAGAGTCACTGCAACGACGACTCAATGAACAAGAAGCAGCTTTCGAAGATGAAAGACGTCAAATTGAGGAAGAAAAGCAACTTTTGCGGAAAAAGAATGCGGAACTAGAGGAACATCGAGCAAAAGTTCAGCGTGAAGCCAATGCAGAAGCTGTTGTTCTTCTTGAAAAAGCGCGTAAACAGGTTCAAGAAGTTGGCGATGAATTAAAAGAATTACGGAAGCAGGATCATTTGCAAGCTTCTGTAGCGCTTTCTGATCTTCGTAAAAACCTCGATCAATCGCTTGATAAGGTTAAAGTAAAAAAGAAAGCTGTTGCAACCGTTGATAATGAGCCTTTGAATATTAATAAAATAAAACCTGGGAACGAAGTATATCTTACGAATTATAATATGAACGCTACCGTCCTGGCAGTACATGCTGATAAAAAGACCATTGATGTGCAGGCAGGTATCATTAAATCAACTGTTCATCTTAATGAGGTGGGCAAAGCTAAGAAAGTAAGACAATCGAAGCCGGTAACGACAAAACGCGGAAGCATGAAAATTAAGACTGTACGATCTGAAATTGATTTGCGTGGCATGACAGTTGATGAAGCATTAGCAGCAGTTGATCGTTTTATTGATGATGCCTATCTTAATAATTTAAATCAAGTTCATATCATTCATGGTAAGGGTACAGGGGCACTACGTAAGGCTATCAAAGAAAAACTATCTAGCAGTAAATACATAAAGCAGTTTTATTATGCACCTGCAAACGAGGGTGGCGATGGTGCAACCATCGCTATTTTGAAATAAAAGTATTATGATTGAGAGGACATGCTATGCTTGGAAAAACTCCTATGTTTGTTCAATATAAGAAGATAAAGGATCAATATAAAAACATGATTCTTTTTTACCGCCTTGGTGATTTTTATGAGATGTTTGATGATGATGCCAAGAAAGCAAGTGAGCTTCTTGGTCTTACATTAACTGCACGTGATGGCGGGGACAACATTAAAGTACCTATGTGTGGTGTGCCCTTTCATTCTGCAGAAGTTTATATAAAAAAACTTATACAAATGGGAGAAAAAGTTGCTATTTGTGAGCAAACTGAAGATCCTAAATCTGTAAAAGGATTGGTTAAACGAGAAGTCATTCGTATTGTAACGCCAGGTATGGTGCTTGAAGATAATATTCTTGAGTCTTCAAGCAATTATATTATTTGTGTGGTAGGGAAAAAAACGTATGGACTAGCAGTTGCAGATGTTTCTACCGGAGAATTTTTGGTAACGCAAGTGGAGGGGACAGAAGATTTACTTCGAGAAGTTGTAAAATTTCATCCTTCAGAATGTGTATTTTCCGATGAGGATACGGAATTATATCAATTGTTTACTAATCATGAACCAGAGTTTTATGGGGTGAGTTTATCTCCGTATAATAGCTACTTGTTTAAACAAAAAAATGCCATTGAAAAGCTGATGGATCATTTCCATGTAAATGATCTATCTGTTTTAAATTTTAACGATCCCGGCAAAGAAACGGCGGCAATCGTCGCGTCAGCTGTTTTACTGGGATATATTCAAGATATGCTAAGAATAGAACCAAGACATATTCTGCGTTTAAAGCGATATCGTACAGATAGTGTTATGCAGTTGGATCTTTTTACAAAAAAGAATTTAGAATTGGTCACTACTTTGAATGATCATTATGGTACTTCTTTATTCGATATTTTGAATAGAACGTCTACTTCGGCAGGTGGAAGACTATTGCGACGCTGGATCGAGGAGCCTCTGATCGATCATGAACAAATCTTATTACGGTTAGAGGCAACGGATGAATTATTTAAAAACTATTTGTTACGATCAAGTTTTGAAAATTTACTAGATGATATTCAAGATATTGAACGAATAGCATCCCGTATTTCTTGCGGTTCGGCGTCCCCTCGTGATCTCGTCTCATTAAAGAATTCATTGCTTAGATTACCAGAGATTCACCAAGCATTACGTAGTTGCACGAATCCGTTGTTTCAAAATTTTGCTGTTGAATTTGACGATCTAGAAGATGTTGCAACGCTTATTAACGACAGCATTCTAGATGCGCCTTCTTATCTAGCGCGTGATGGCGGCGTAATCCGACCAGAATATAATGCGGATCTTTGTGAACTTCATGAGTTGGTCGTGAATGGTAAAGGATGGCTGGAAAACTATCTTGAACAGGAAAAAAATGCCACAGGCATAAAAAATTTAAAAATCGGTTATAATAAAGTGTTTGGCTACTATTTGGATGTCACCAAATCTTATCAGGCATTAGTACCAGATACTTATCAACGTAAACAGACACTTGCGAACAGTGAACGTTATATTACAGATGAATTAAAAGAAATGGAAAATAAACTTTTAACTGCTTCGGAACGATCGAAAGCATTAGAAGTGGAATTGTTCAAAGGAATCATTGAAGTATTGCAGCATTCAGTAGAACGATTATTGTATGTAAGTCGTATTTTATCTACCGTTGATGTTTTTGTTTCTTTTGCAGCCATTTCAGTTGAAAATCATTATTGCAAACCAGTTTTAACCGATAATAGTGTTAAGATTCAGGGGCTGAGACATCCCGTGATAGAGCGTCAGCATCAATTGGGGGAATTTACACCAAATGATGTTTTGTTTTCTGAAGAAGAGCAAAGATTAATCATTATTACAGGACCTAACATGTCAGGTAAAAGCACCTACTGTCGCAGTATCGCTTTGGCGGCAATTATGGTGCAAATTGGCTGCTTTGTCCCTGCTGAACAGGCTGAAATAAAGGTATTTGATCGTGTTTTTGCTCGCATTGGTGCGAGTGATCATCTTGCCAGTGGCAGAAGTACGTTTATGGTTGAGATGAATGAAGTGGCAACTATTACGAGTAATGCCACCGCGGATAGTCTCATCATATTGGACGAAGTTGGTCGTGGCACAAGTACTTATGATGGTTTGGCACTTGCAACAGCGATTACACAATATATCAATCATCAAATACATGCGTGTACTCTTTTTGCGACACATTATCATGAATTGACAGCGCTAGAATCAGAAATAGGCATTTGTAATTACACCGTTTCTGTCTATGAAGATGAAAAAGATATCGTCTTTTTACATAAAATAGTCCCTGGATCTGCTAGTAAAAGCTATGGTATACATGTAGCAAAAAAAGCAGGAATTCCGTCAACCATTACGCGGATGGCGACACAAATTTTGAAGAATCTTGAAGCACAAGATGGAAAGAAAAATGAGTTTATGCTAACATGCAGTCACTCATTCAGTGAACCTGAGGCACCAAAATTGCCAGAATGGGTAGATGAGTTTAAGGGATTAGATATTGAAAATATGACGTTGCGCGAGATGGCAGATACGTTGATGGATTTTGTTGAAAAAGCAAATCAGGATCACTGAAAGGTGGTAAATGATGGGGATAATTCATGTTCTAGATGCAAGAGTTGCAAATCAAATTGCTGCAGGAGAAGTGATTGAGCGCCCTTCTTCAGCAGTAAAAGAATTGGTTGAAAATGCTCTTGATGCACATTCTTCCAACATTACGGTTGAGATTGAAAATGGTGGCGTGGACCTCATAAAAGTGACTGATGATGGAGAAGGATTTTATAAGGATGATCTTCCTCTTGCTATTGAACGGCATGCGACAAGTAAGATTACTGACTTTAATGATGTTTATCGATTGAATACATTTGGTTTTCGAGGTGAAGCATTAGCATCAATAGCTGTTATTAGTCGGTTAAAAATTACCAGTGGAAAGTCAAACTCAGAACCTGCTTATGTGTTTTCATCAGATGCCGATGGAATGAAAGATTTGGCTGTTGCTGCTCCACGCCATGGAACCTGTATCGAAGTAAAGGACCTCTATTATAATGTTCCTGCTAGAAAAAAATTTGTAAAATCAAATAGTCATGAAAGTGCATTGATTTATGATTTGATGTGTAAATTTGCTTTGGGTTTTCCGGAAATCAATTTTACGTTTATTAATGGTGGTGATGTCGTTTTTTCTTCCAATCAACTGAATACGGTAGAAGATATTCTTCATTATATCTATGGAGAACCATCTGATGGTGAAATTATTCACTTCAAAAATGATGAATTTTATCAAAAACAAACTGTTGAAGCATGGTTTTTACCGACAAGTGTAACGAGAAAAAACCGAAATCATATGACCTATTTTGTGAATGAACGCTTAATAGATAGTAAAGAATTAGATCAAATCATTGATGAGGCAGTATATACTTTGGTGCCTAAAGGGCGTTTTCTAATTTGTGTTTTGAAACTTACTTTGCCAACTTTCAATATTGATGTCAATATTCATCCTTCAAAGAAAATTATTAAGTTTAAAAATATTGATGAATGGAAAAATACACTGGTCAATCTGCTAAAGGAAGAACTTTGGCTTTCTCGTCTCAGTGTGCCATTTTCTGTTTCTCCGACAGACAGTAATTTTTGTTTACAGCAACAAACTGCAAAAAAAACCGTTACACCACAAAAGCTAAATTTCGCACCTGAAAGAACAGAAGAAAAAAGAACGTCTGTTTTAACAATTGATCATTCTCCTGTTAGCGATGTTAAAAGTGATAATTCTGAGGCAGCGTTTTCGCTTCAAATTGCAGAACCAGTGGTGGAATATGATAAGATGCCTGTTGAATCTCCTAATAATTCATCTAATAGCGAAGCGATAAAGGCTGTTGCAGATATAAAAGAAAACAAAGATGATGACATTAAAGATCAGACATTTTTGCAGCAGTCGAATTTGCCTGATCTAGAATATATTGGACAATTAAATCAAACCTTTATTCTTGCACAAGATCGAGAAAATCTATATATCATAGATCAGCATACTTTACATGAGCGTATTTTGTATGAAGAATTTATGAAGGCGTTTAATCAGGAAAAGATCGTTAAGCAACCGCTATTACATCCTGTTAAAATTCGTGTTTCACCGTTACAGGAAGCAGCCTTAATTCAACATATTTTTACGTTGGATAAGTTAGGATTTACTGTTGAACGTAGGGATGCTCTTTCCTATGAGATCGTCGCAGTTCCAGTCCTTTTAAGTTCTCATAATGATTTAACACTTTTATTTACAGATTTGTTGGATGATCTGCAAAAAGATGAAACAATAAATGGCCTTGCCCAGATAAATGAAGAACGTATTATTATGGCATCATGCAAGGCTGCCGTAAAAGCTCATTATAAACTTACAGAATCAGAAATACGTTACTTATTTGAAGCGCTTTCAAAATTAGACAATCCACATACTTGTCCACATGGTCGTCCTATTGTGATGAATATCTCCATGAATGAACTTTATTTATTTTTTAAGAGAGGATCGTTTTAATGACCAATGATAAGAAACCTCTTATTGTTATTGTAGGACCAACGGCAGTCGGTAAAACAGCTTTAAGTATTGATCTCGCTAAAATTTTCGATGCTGAAATTATTTCTGGCGATTCTATGCAAGTTTATCGCGGTATGGACATCGGAACAGCTAAAATAACGACTGAAGAAATGGAAAACATTCCTCATCATATGTTGGACATTCTAGAGCCGAATGTTTCTTTCAACGCATTGACCTTTAAAAAAATGGCTGAATCTATGATAGATGATATTCTAGCTCGTGGCCACTATCCAATGGTTGTTGGTGGAACTGGATTATATGTTAATGGTTTGATTTATGATTATAAGTTTCAAGGCGAACGAGATGCCGAATATCGAACAATGATATACAATGATATGGTAAAAAATCCATCCAAAGCTCTTGAATATTATCAAAAGCTGATGGAACAACGTCCTGACCTATCTGGAATCATTTTTAAAAATGATTATTTCCGAATTTCACGAGCATTAGAAGTTGTGAAAACGGAAGGAAAAGATATTGTCAAAAATTTTGACATGTCAAAGAATTATTTTTCACCATATTGTTTAAGTTTAATCGGACTCACAATGGATCGCACAACACTTTATTCGAGAATCAATCAGCGTGTAGATCTCATGATAGAAAACGGCTTGATAGAAGAGGTTGAGGAACTACTCAATAAAGGTTATAATAAAGAGATGCAGGCGCTGAAAGCAATTGGCTACAAAGAAATCATTGCAGCCATTCAAGGCGAGATGAGTATGGATGAAGCGATTGAATTGTTAAAGAAAAATACACGTCATTTTGCAAAACGACAATTAACTTGGTTTAGACGTGATCCGAATATTAAATGGTTTGAAGTCGATAAAATGGATTATGAAACACTGCTTCAATCAACAAAAGAGTATATTAGGTATTGCCTTGATCAAAAATAGGGGAGGTGTGGCAAAATGGCTTCAAGACAGCGCAAGAAATCTGTAAAAAAATCTTCAGCGAAAAATAATAACGCATTTACCCAACTTATCGTAGGTGTTATTTTACTTGCTTTGGCATTATATTTTGTTTTTATTATTCATAAAGGTGCCTCTATTCATTCATCGCAAATTTCTAGTGAGTTAGGGTTTATCGGTGCACTTTTGTATGAAGGAATTAGAACTTTGGTTGGGCAATGTGAATACTTTGTGCCATTACTATTTGCTATTTTTGGTTTGCATTTTTGTGCACCAAAGTTGAATATTAATAATAGAATTATGATTACGAGCGTCGTAATTGTTATTTGTTTATTAGCATTTCGCCACTTAAGTATTGACCCTACTATTGCAATAGAAAAGGGGCTGGAAGGTATCGGAGGCGGTGTAATTGGCGCTGCGATTGCAATGCTTTTGGTAAGCTCTATTTCTAAAGTAGGTGCTATTATTGCTTTGACAGCAATAATAGTTCTTTCATTGTATATTTGCAGCAATGGTGCGCTTGGTCGATGGATTCTTAGTTTTTTAAAGCGTCTTCATCCAGTTTTTGGAAAATGGGGAAAGAGTATTAAAAACTTTTTTACAAAATCTCAAAAAGAATCTAAAGATGATTCAATTAGCATTAAGCCAAATACTAAGAAAAAGCGTTTAAACGAAAAGAAACCTTCAAAATTAACGAAAAATAGCACAAAAAAGAACGATGAAAAAATAAACGTTAATAGTGAAACTACAGTTCCTGTAATTTTTGATGAAAAAGAAGAAGACACTTTTATTGAAAATCTTGAACAAATGAATACAGAGATCATTCAAAATGATCAATCAAATAAAGTGGAACAATATATTTCATCTGGAGAACAAGATCGCTCGGATAAATCAATTGCATTGCGGGGAATAGAATATACTTTGCCAACAGAAGAGCTCTTAGAACCTGCTGAAAAGAAGTTTCAAGCTGACAAACGTGAAATTGAGGAAAATGCACGTTTGCTTAAGGAAACATTAAATGATTTTGGGGTAAAAGGTGAGATAAATAATGTTAATGTGGGTCCAACAATAACCCAGTATGAGTTTAAGCCTGCAGCAGGTGTGCGTGTAACAAAAATTGTAAATCTTGCTGATGACTTGGCATTAAGTTTGGCTGCTAGTGATATTCGAATTGAAGCGCCAATTCCGAATAAAAGTGCAGTAGGTATTGAAGTACCAAATTCTCACCGTCGTACGGTCAAATTCAAAGAAGTGATTGGCAGTGAAGCGTTTCAAAAGGCAGAATCTAAGCTCTCATTTGCTTTAGGTAAAGATATTAGTGGTCATGCAATGGTTGCTGACTTGGCTAAGATGCCACATCTTTTGATTGCTGGGGCTACTGGTGCAGGGAAAAGCGTTTGTTTAAATGCTTTAATTACGAGTATTCTGTTTAAGGCAAAACCAAATGAAGTGAAGTTTATTTTGGTTGATCCAAAGAAAGTAGAATTATCACATTATGCTAATATCCCACATCTTTTATCTCCTGTTGTGACGGATGTCAAGAAAGCGGCGGCAACTTTAAAATGGGTTGTAAAGGAAATGGAACGGCGCTATGATGTTTTTGCTGAAACGGGATCACGGGATCTTGTAACATATAATCAAAAATATATTAAAGCAGAGGCTTTGAACGAATCAGATCATCCATATGAATTTTTGCCACAAATCGTTGTTATTATTGATGAATTGGCAGATCTGATGATGATTGCGCCAGCAGATGTAGAAGATTCTATTTGCCGCTTGGCCCAGCTAGCTCGTGCTGCAGGGATTCATTTGGTTATCGCAACACAACGTCCATCTGTCGATATTATTACGGGTCTTATCAAAGCCAATATTCCTTCACGAATCGCCTTTGCTGTTTCCTCGCAAATTGATTCACGTACAATATTAGATATGGGTGGCGCAGAGAAGTTATTGGGGTATGGAGATATGTTGTATTTCCCGCGTGGGTATGCAAAACCCGTTCGCATACAAGGTGTTTATGTTACAGATGAAGAAATCGCCTCTGTTATTTCTTATGTAAAGCGTCAAGCAGCACCTGTATTTGATCAGGCCATGGATGAAAGTGTTGACGCACTTATGAGCGGTGAATCTTTTGTTGATTTTGGTGAAGAGCGTCCAGTTCATGATAAACTTTTAGGGGATGCTTGTCGTTTCTTTATTGAAAATGGTAACGCTAGTATCTCAATGTTACAGAGACATTTTCGTATCGGTTACACTCGAGCTGCGCGAATTATTGATGAACTCGAGGACCTTGGCTTTGTTGGTCCTTATGAAGGAAGCAAAGCAAGAAAAATTAATATTGGATTAGAAGAATGTGAAGCATATTTTAATGAAGGCGAAGAGAGAGAATGAAAAAGAAGATTTGTTTTATAACGCTGGGGTGTGCTAAAAATACGGTGTATTCTGAATACATGATGGGCTTGGTTGCTGATAGCCGTTATAGTCTTGTACAGGACCCAGCTGAAGCGAATGTCATTGTGGTTAATACATGTGGTTTTATTACGGCAGCTAAGGAAGAGACGATCAATACAATTTTAGAGCTGAATGATTTAAAAAATAATGGACAATGCGAATATCTTGTTGCGATTGGCTGCATGGTTCAAAAGTATGCTTCTGAAATGGAAGAAGCGTTGCCAGAACTGGATTTATTGCTTGGCAGCACAGCGTATGATACCATATTGGCTCATATTGATGCTCTATATGACAAAGAGAAAAAAGAGCTCGAAAAGAGTTCAGTTGATACGCTGTGGCATCTTCCAAATGCTGTTGAAAGAAATGGTCGAGTGCTTTCTACACCAGGGTATTATGCCTATCTTACAATAGCAGAAGGATGTGACAATCGTTGTACATTTTGTGCGATACCAGAAATGCAAGGGCCTTATCGAAGCCGCACAATGGAAGACATACTAAAAGAAGCGAACATGCTTGCTTCTCGTGGTGTAAAAGAAGTGATTGTAATTGCTCAAGATATTACAACCTATGGCATTGATAATTATGGTCGCTTCGCACTTCCTGAGTTGCTGCATGCGCTATGTGAGATTTCAGATCTGGAGTGGATTCGCCTACTGTATGCTTATCCAAATCATCTAAGTGATGAGCTGATTGATGTTATCGCTCAAGAAGAGAAAATATGCAAGTATATTGATATGCCACTTCAACATGCAGATGATGACATTCTTAAGGCTATGAATCGAAAAATTAATCAAGAACAAATTCGTAACCTTATCTCAAAGATGCGTGAACGTATCCCTGGTCTTATGATTCGTTCTACTTTTATTGTTGGATTCCCGGGAGAAACAGAAGCAGCTTATAGGAATTTGTTGAATTTCCTTGAAGAAATGAAACTGGATAGGGTTGGCGTTTTCCCATACTCACAAGAGGAAAATACTCCCGCAGGTCGTATGCCAGATCAACTAGATGAAAATCTTAAAGAAGAACGTGCGCAAAATCTTATGGATGTACAATTTGACATTATGTTTGATAAACATCGTAAACTTATCGGAGAAAGTCGTCGTGTAGTGATTGATGATATTGAAGATGGAATGTTGCTTTGTCGCAGTTATTCCGAAGCTCCAGACATTGATCCATATATTATTATTCCGATTCAGGAAATATCTGGTTATGAAATTGGGCAAATGCTCGATGTTATTATTAGTGACGTTCATGAATATGATTTAATAGGGAGTCTTGCAGAATGAACATTCCAAACCAACTTACGACCTTGCGTGTAATATTAATTCCAGTTTTTATGTTTTTCTTTACATCAGATATAACGGCAAACAATATTATTGCAGCGGTCATATTTATCGTTGCGTCATTGACAGATTTTTTGGATGGTCATTTGGCTCGTAAGTGGAACTTGGTAACCAATTTTGGTAAAATTATGGATCCATTTGCAGATAAATTATTAGTATTGACTGCTTTAATTTACCTTGCAATTTCTGGTATCATTCCTGGTTGGCCAGTAATCATTATTATTGGTCGGGAATTACTTGTAACTAGTCTACGTGCACTGGCAGCAGATAACGGGATTATTTTAGCGGCGCGGAATCTAGGAAAATTTAAAACGGTTTCTCAAATGTTTGCAATAATATTTTTGATTTTAGGTTGGCAGATTATTGGGTTGATATTACTCTATATCGCAGTAGCATTAACGATTATTTCGTTAATAGATTATCTCATTCAGTTAAGTAAAAGTATTAAGTTTAATTGAGGGCGAATGCTATGCATGATACTGAGCAGTTTGAAAAAATACCCTTTGGTGTAGTCAATGACTACACCAATCTTTTTCATGCCTCCAAGAACGATAAATTTTTAAACCAATTAAGGACACGTGCAGATAAAGAACACGTTTCTGTTGTAACACCAAACGTCGCACGTTTATTAGAAATATTAGTGACTCTTCATCAACCTAAGTGTATACTGGAGCTTGGCACAGCTTTTGGTGTTTCAGCATACCATATATTAAAAGGGTTGCAATCCTCAGCTAGATTTATAACCATTGACTTAGTCAACGAACGTCAGGAAATTGCAAAAAAATTTTTACATAATGAAGGTTTGGATGAACATCAAATTGTTTTTAAATGTGAAGACTTTAGAGAGAAAGAATATTTTGCGAATCTTGCAGCAGAATATGGTTTGTTTGATTTTGTTTTTATTGACGCGGCAAAAGGACAATATTCTTTAATTTTAGAAACATTAATGCCTTTAACAACAGATAATGCTGTGATTGTATTTGATAATATTTTTCTTAATGGATGGATTATAGAAAATTCATATCCTAATCATCGACAGAAAACAGCTTTTATTAGAATGAAACAATTTTTACAGAATATTAAAATGGATAAAAGGTTTATAAATGCACTTCTGTCATTTGATGATGGAGTATTAGTATTAATAAAGAAACAGGAGCAGAGCAATGAAACAGAATATTGAATTACTAGCACCTGCAGGTAACTTTGAAAAATTAAAATTTGCTTTACACTATGGAGCGGATGCAGTGTATTGTTCAGGAAAAACTTTCGGTTTGCGTGCATTTGCTGGAAATTTTTCAAATGATGAACTGGCTGAAGCGGTTCGATATACACATCATCAAGGGAAAAAAATTTACATAACCTTGAATGCATACCCTCATAATACTGAATTGGATGGGCTTGAAGAATACCTCTCTTTTTTAGAACAAATTCATCCGGATGCGCTTTTAATCGCGGATCCTGGTGTTTATGGGATTGCACAGGAAATGGGAATTACTGTGCCGATACATGTTAGTACACAAGCAACAGTTGTAAATTGGGCTGGTGTGCATTTTTGGGAGAAACACCCTAATGTTGAGCGCGTTGTATTAGCTCGTGAACTTTCACTTGATGAAATTTCAACCATTGCAGAAAAGACAAAAACGGAGTTAGAAATTTTTGTTCACGGTGCTATGTGCATGTCATATTCTGGTCGATGCCTTTTAAGTAATTATATGACTGGGCGTGACGCTAATAAAGGTGAATGTGCACAGCCGTGCCGTTGGAACTATGCTATTGTAGAAGAGAAACGACCAGGTATATATTACCCGATTGAAGAGGATGCACATGGATCCTATATTTTCAATTCTCTTGATCTGTGTACATTGGAATGTTTACCAGAGATTTTAAAAAGAGATGCGGTACAAAGCTTAAAAATTGAAGGGCGCATGAAAAGCCTATATTATGTTTCAACAATTATTCGTTGCTATAGACATGTCATTGATTGCTATAAGGAAAATGGCGAAATAGAACAGGAAGAAATGAAGTACTGGTTGGATGAGTTGGAAAAAGTAAGTCATCGCCCATACACAACAGGTTTTTTATTTGGGCGTCCTGAAGATAATGCAGTTAATAATTCTTCAACAGGTTATATTAAGCCATATGATTTTGTTGGTGTTGTGTTAGATTTTGATGAAGCAACAGGAATTGCTACAATTGAACAACGTAATAAAGTAAGTATTGGTGATATAATTCAATTTTTTGGAACGACATATAAGGAATTTGATTATATAGTTGAAAGCATGTATGATGAAAATGGTTTGGAAATTGATAGTGCACCGCATGCTCAACAAATTTTTAAGTTAGTATTGCCATTTACTGTTGAACCAATGGACTTGATTCGAAGAAAGATTTGAGGTGAAGATAATGAACGGCACAGATATTGGAAAGCTGCTCATTATTGTTGGAATTGGTTTAATCTGTTTCGGTAGTATTATTATTTTTTTAAGTAAGTTTACAAGTTTTGGTCATCTTCCAGGTGACATTTTTATTAAAGGTGAACATGGAAGTTTTTACTTTCCTGTGATCAGTTGCATTATAATTAGTTTGATTTTAAGTGTGCTTATGAACTTGTTTCATCATTGAAGCAGTTTGTATAAATTGTCATTTTGACGTTAAAAGGAGGATATGATGTCAGAAAAAAAGAGAGAGAGATTTAGTTCGAGGTTGGGATTTATCCTGGTCTCCGCAGGATGTGCAATCGGCATTGGGAATGTTTGGAAGTTTCCATATCTTTGCGGGCAATTTGGTGGCGCAACTTTCATGC
>JAXJBF010000037.1:0-12211 GCA_036303105.1 Peptococcaceae bacterium
GTCAGTCGGAGGACATGGCCCATTCCATTCGCCTGGCACACGGCATGGCAGCGCTCAACGAAGACTATCAGGCTTTGATGCGCGGCGCTTCTGTTGTGGAGGAAGACAATCCGGACAGTGGCATTTTGGTTCATCAATGGTTTCAGGGCAATAAGCAGGCGCTATTGGCAGACTTTGTCATTGGCACAGTGGACCAGTTTTTGATGGCGGGGCTGCAGCAAAAGCATTTGATGCTGCGGCATCTGGGGCTGGTTGGAAAGGTGGTCGTGGTGGATGAGGTGCACGCGTATGATGCCTATATGAACCACTATTTTGACCGCGTTTTGCAGTGGCTGGGCACCTATGGCGTGCCGGTGATTCTGCTTTCGGCCACCTTGCCGGCTGCTCGGCGCAAGGAATTGGTGCATCACTACCTTAACACTGAGGCTGCAAACGAGACCCTCAGCCAAAGCGACGACTATCCGCTGCTTACCTGGACGGAAGGCAGCCAGGTGTCGCAGCAGGCGATTGCCCTTTCTACGCCGCGACGAAGCGTGGCTTTGCGCTATGAGAAGGAATCAGATTTGCCGGAGGTGCTGCGCAGCGCGCTGCGAGAAGGCGGCTGTGCGGGTGTGATTTGCAATACCGTCAAAAAAGCGCAGGCCCTTGCGCGAGTGCTGCGCGCACAACTGCCTGAGTGTGAAATCATGCTGTTCCACGCCCAGTTTCTCATGCCGGACCGCGCAGAAAAAGAGCAGGTCCTTTTAAGTCGATTGGGAAAACGATCCACCGCAGCACAAAGGGATCGCTTGATCGTGGTCGGCACACAGGTGCTGGAGCAGTCCTTGGATGTTGACTTTGATTTTTTGGTGAGCGAAAGCTGCCCGATGGATTTGCTGCTTCAGCGCATTGGCCGCGAACACCGCCATCAAGGGCGCGTGCGCCCATCCTTGCTGAGTGATGCGGCCTGTGTGATTTTGCAGCCGGACGATGGCGGCTTTGATGCAGGAAGCAAGGCGGTGTACGGCGAATGGCTCCTATGGCGCACCAGTCAATTGTTGAAGCAACAGGTTGTTTTGCCGGATGATATCCCAAGATTGGTGCAGGCTGCTTATCAATGGGACGAGAAGGATGTCCTGGGGGAAGATGATCGCTGCGCAGCCATGCGGCAAGCGTACGAGCTGTTGCAGGAAAAAAAGAAGCAGCGGGCCAATGCCTATGTCATTCCAGGGCCGCAAGACCGTCCGCTTACTTTTGGGGACGAGATGCTGGATAACTGGATCAATGCGGACATGGGGCCGTCTGAAGCCACGGCACGCGCGGCGGTGCGTGATGGCGACCCTTCGTTGGAGGTGCTGGTGATGGTGAAGCGGAACGATGGACGCGTGCATTTTCTGCCCTGGCAGGAAGAGGGACGCGCGGTGCCTGTTGACAGACCGCCTGCCTATGAGGAGAGCCTGTGCATTGCGCGCCAGCGATTGCGCCTGCCAGCGTTCTTCAGCAAACGCTGGACCATGGATCAGGCCATCGAAGAATTGGAAACCATTAACAGGGAAGCACTCTCAGAATGGCAGCGTTCACCGCTGCTCAAAGGCGAATTGGTTCTGCTGCTGGACGAGGGATTGTCCGCGTCGCTAATGGGAAGCATATTACATTATGATCGTGAAGAAGGTTTGACCGTTAAGGAGGGAGACACAGATGGAACCCATAGCATTTAATCTTTTGCAGGAGCCGTGGATTCGGGTGCTGAAGCCAGACTGCACCGTGGAGGAGGTGTCGCTGAAAGATGCTCTGCTGCGGGCGCATGACTATCGCGATCTGGCTGGAGAACTGGCGACGCAGGATGTCGCTGTTTTGCGCCTGCTTCTTGCAGTGGTGCACACGGTTTTTTACAGAGTCGATGAAAAGGGCTGCGAGTCTCCTCTCAAGGACCATAAAGAAGCGGTGGCGCGCTGGAAAACATTGTGGGAGATGGGCAAATTGCCAGAACAACCCATCAGCGATTATCTGGAAAAATGGCAGGACCGTTTTTGGCTGTTTCATCCGGAGCGCCCGTTTTATCAGGTGCCCGAGGCGGCCATTGGCACGGCTTATACCGCAGCCAAGCTGAATGGCGAAATTTCAGAAAGCAGCAATAAACTGCGGCTCTTTTCAACCTATGCCAAAGAGGAAAAAAACGCCATGAGCTACGCGCAGGCTGCGCGCTGGCTGCTGTATGTGAATGGCTTTGATGATACGTCTGCAAAGCCAAAAGGAAAAGGGCTGCCGTCTCCAGGTGTTGGCTGGCTGGGAAAGCTGGGGCTTTTGGTGGCGCAGGGAAACACTTTGGCTGAAACGCTGCTCTTGAACCTGGTTTTAGTGCGGGACGACAACAGCCTGTGGAACGCCCCGCAGCCTTGCTGGGAACTGGACGAGCCACGTCGTGGAGAGCGCACAGAAATACCGCAGCCGGATGACGCAGCTGCCCTCTTGACCTTGCAGTCACGGCGGCTGCTGCTGCAGCGGGAAGAAGATAGGGTTGTAGGGTATTTCTTATTGGGCGGAGACTTCTTTGAAAAAGAAAACGCCATCTGTGAGCCGATGACCCTTTGGCGCAAGGGGCAGGTAAAGAAAAATGCGCCCGTCTTTTATCAGCCAAGGCGGCACGACCCTGCGAAGCAGTTCTGGCGGGAATTTCCTGCCGCGTTTCCGCAAGGCGACGATGGCTACACGCCAGGCATTGTGCAATGGCTGACCAAGCTGAAAAGGGCAAGGTGCCTGGAACGCCAGCGCGTGATTCATTTTAAGAGCGTTGGCGTCGCGTATGGCGACAAAGATTTTTTTGCTAATGATGCTTTTAATGATACGCTCGCCTTTCATTCCTCGCTGTTGGATGAGATAGGGGGAGCTTGCCGAGCCCGCGTCATTTCAGAAATCCAAAATTGTGAAAAGATGGCAGAGAAAGTGGGAAGTCTGGCACGCGATCTTGCCAAGGCTGCTGGTGCCTCCGGCGACAGCGAGGTGCGTGCAGCGAAAGAGCAATTTTACTTTGAGCTGGACCAACCGTTCCGACAATGGCTTTACCAGCTGGACCCGGACAACGATGTCGATGCGGCTGTTAAAGCGTGGCGAGAACAAGTGAAAACCATTGCCTATCGACTGGGGCGCACCATGGTGGAAGCGGCTGGGTCTGCGGCTTTGGTTGGGCGCAAGGTTAAAAACAAAGACGGCACTGAGGGACGATATTATAGTGCGCCGAAAGCGTTCCATTGGTTTTTGTATGGCGTGAATCAGGTTTATCAGAAAGAAGGCGATCAGCTATGAGGAGCGATGAGGTTTATCGCACAGTCAGCAGGGCATTGAACAAAATAGACAACATGCCGGAGCATTCCAGAAAAGCTCTGCTGTCAAATTTGCGCAGGGGAATTGGGCGTGTGCCGGGGGATATGCCCGAACTTTGGGGCATTTTCCTGCAGGATCTGCCCGCTGAGCTGCAGAGCAAAAATGGCACGCCGACGGCGGGAGAATGGGCTGTTTATCTGGCCTTGACCCTGTATGCCCTCCATCAGCAAGGGCAGGGAAGTGCCATGAATCAGCCAGGCATATCACTGGGACGTGCCGTGCGGCAGCTGGCAGACCCAGGGAGCGAGCCGGAAGAAAGTCCCTCTTTCCGACGGTTTCAGACCTTGCTCACAGCATCCGACATACAGGAAATTTCGCATCATCTGCGCGGCATGATTCAGCTGCTGCGTGCCAAAGGGATTCCGCTGGATTATGTGAGACTGGCGAAAGATCTGTATAAGCTGCAATACGCAGGTTCTGCGCCAGGCGTGCGGCTGATGTGGGGCCAGGATTACTATACATTGCAACAGGACGACACCAAGTGATCGATCAAGGAGGAATAGACCATGACGAATACCCGTCTTTATGTTGATTTTCATGTTTTACAGACTGTGCCGCCAAGCTGTGTCAACCGCGATGACACAGGAAGTCCAAAAACCGCCATCTACGGCGGCGTGACACGTGCCCGCGTGTCCTCTCAGGCGTGGAAACATGCCATGCGTGAGATGTTTCGCGAGGAATTGCTCGATCGCCAGGAAGTCGGCGAACGAACGAAAAAAGTGCTGCAGCTGATTGCAGATGAAATAGCAAGCATAGCGCCAGATCAGGACGCGAAAGCATTGGCGAAAAAAGTGCTGGACAAACTGGGGCTGAAAATGGCGAAAAAAGAAGAAGACCTGGATGCGCTGTTCTTTTTAAGCCATGATCAGGCGCGGGGACTGGCAAAGCTGGCGGTCGAAGGGTGCAACGACAAGAAAGCCCTTCAGGCGGTGCTGCGGGAACAGCCATCGGTGGACATGGTTTTGTTCGGCCGCATGGTGGCTGCCGATCCATCCCTGAACTATGACGCAGCGGCACAGGTCGCCCACAGCATCTCCACGCATCGCGTGCAGAATGAATACGATTACTTTACGGCGGTGGACGACTGCGCGCCAGAAGACAATGCTGGAGCCGGTCACCTGGGAACGGTGGAATACAATTCATCGACGCTGTACCGCTATGCCACGGTGAATGTCATGGAATTGGCCGATCATTTGGGCAAAGAGGCAGCAGCGAAAGCCGTGCGCGTGTTTGCAGAAGCCTTTATACGTTCCATGCCGACAGGCAAACAAAACACCTTTGCCAACCGCACCTTGCCGGATCTTGTCTATGTGACGGTGCGTGACGATCAGCCTGTGAATCTGTGCGGGGCCTTTGAACAGGCTGTTTTGCCTGCGCAAATCGGCGGCTATGTGACACCGTCTAAAGAACGCCTGGCCAGCCAGGCCAAGGATGTGTATGCATCCTATACGGGAGATCCGCTGTGTGCCTTTGCCATTGGCCGCGGCATGGAAGACCTTGCAGAGACCGTCTCAATGAAAGACCTGTTGCCTGCATTAGAGCAAAAGATAACAGCCTGCCTCAGCAGAAATGAGGTGGAATAATGGCCACATTGTTGCTGCGTCTGGCGGGTCCCATGCAGGCCTGGGGCACCGATTCAAAATTTGAAACGCGAAAAACTGGGCGTGAACCGAGCAAAAGTGGGGTTGTAGGGCTTCTTGCGGCAGCATTGGGGCTGCGCCGAGACGAGAAAGACGCCCTGGCGCGGCTGAACCGTTTGCGCTATGGGGTGCGAGTTGACCAGGAAGGTAAATGGCTGGTCGACTACCAGACGGTGAAACAGAAAGGAAAGACAAGTTCTGCCGATCGAAGCTATGTGACCTGGCGCTATTATTTGGCCGATGCCATCTTTTTGGCGGGCCTGGAAAGCGACGACCTTTCATTCTTGGAAACATTAAACGAAGCCCTGCAGCGGCCTGCTTTTCCGCTCTTTTTAGGAAGGCGCTCCTGTCCGCCAACGCTTCCGCTGTGCCTTGGCATCCGGGAAGCGGGGCTGGATCAGGCTCTGCGCAGCGAACCGTCGCTTCTTCCAGCCTGGAAAAAACAACACGCAGCGCCAAAACGCCTTGTCATGGATGCCGACCCATCCGATCCAGGCGGTGCCTATCGCCAGGATGTGGCGCTGTCGTTCAGCCCGCTTCATCGTCAGTTCGGTTATCGGCTGGCCAAAGAAGACACTGTGACCCTGCCGGAAACGATCGCGGCCACCCAGCACGATCCTTTTGCAGAATTGGGAGGTGATTGACATGTATTTGTCGAGAGTGGCGCTGGATATTCGTAAACGCCAAACCATGATTGCCCTGGCAAACCCTCAGCATTTTCATGGCGCCATCGAACGTGCCTTTCCAGGCGAACGACGACGCCGATTGTGGCGGCTGGATGCCCTGGGCGACCATCTTTACCTGCTGGTGCTCAGTGAAGATCGGCCCGATCTTCAGCCTGTTGTGGCGCAGTTCGGCACCGGAGAAGCGCCGGAAACAAAAGATTACCAAGTGCTGTTGGACCGCATAAAAAAAGATTCCGTCTGGCGATTCCGCTTGACCGCCAACCCAACAAAAAGCGTTTCAAATGCGCAGGCACCTGGAACGCGCGGCAAAGTCTACGCCCATATCACGACGGCCCATCAGGAACAATGGCTGCTGGACCGTGCCGAAAAACACGGCTTCGCTCTAAAGCCAGGTGCATTCACCGTCGTACAGGCGCAATGGAAACGCTTTCAGAAAGGCCACAAAGGCCGCCCGGTTTCCCTGATGTCTGTCACCTATGAAGGCATTCTTAAAGTGACAGACCCAGAAGCCTTCTGTCAGGTCTTGACCGAAGGCATGGGACGCGGAAAAGCCTACGGCCAGGGATTGATGACCGTCATGGGGGTGTGAGCCAATGGCTGAAATGCCAGGCCTCAAACGGCCGGACATACAGGCACTGTCGCAAATCAAAGACAGAATCACCTTTTTGTACCTGGAACATTGCACAGTGAACAGGCAGGATGGTGCCATTACGGTGACCGATGAAAAAGGGGTGATCCATATACCGGCAGCAGCCATTTCTGTGCTCTTATTTGGCCCAGGCACCCGCGTGACCCATCGCGCCATGGAACTCATGGGCGACACAGGCGTGGGTGCTGTCTGGGTCGGTGAACACGGCGTGCGTTATTATGCCCATGGCAGAGCGCTCTCAACACGTTCCAGCCTGCTGATGCGGCAAGCGGAACTGGTGAGCAACAAACGCAAGCATCTGGCTGTTGCGCGCAAAATGTACCAACTGCGTTTTCCTGATGAAGATGTGTCGACGCTGACCATGCAGCAGCTGCGAGGCCGAGAAGGCAGCCGCGTGCGCAAAGCCTATCGCCTGGCGTCCAAAAATACCGGGGTTCCATGGCATGGCCGCGAGTATCGCCCTGACGATTTCACAGCCAGCGACGCCATTAACCAGGCGCTTTCTGCGGCGCATGCCTGCCTCTATGGCCTGGCGCACGCCGTCATTGTCTCGCTGGGCTGTTCACCGGGGCTGGGATTTGTGCATGTAGGGCATGAATGCTCCTTTGTGTATGACATTGCCGATCTGTATAAGGCAGACATCACCATTCCTGCAGCCTTCGACGTCACAGCAGAAGAACCCGAAGATTTGTCCAGTGCAGTGCGGCGGCGGGTACGCGACGAAATGGTCAGGCAGCATCTCCTGGAACGAATGATTCATGACATACGATGGCTGCTCGCGCCTGATGAAGCAGCCGCCGCTGAGCCGGAAGTGGTCTACTTGTGGGACAACAAACTGGGCACAGTGGCAAACGCTGTAAACTATTCTGGCAAAGGAGAGGAGGAAGACCCATAATTGTCATCACAATGACGGACTGTCCGCCAAAACTGCGCGGCGACTTGTCCAAATGGCTGTGTGAAATCAATACCGGCGTTTACGTGGGCAACCTCAGTGCCCGCGTCAGAGATGCTGTGTGGCGGCGCGTCTGCGAAAGCCTGAAAAACGGGCGCGCCACCATGGTATATACCACCAACAATGAGCAGGGCATGGACTTTCGTGTGCATCATGCAGCCTGGGAGCCTGTGGATCTTGACGGCATCCACCTGATGCGCCGTCCCAAAACAAAAACCACGCAGAATGAAGAACCACTGCAGCCAGGCTTTAGCCATGCGGCCAAGCGGCAAATGCAAGTAAAAAAGAGGCGCGCAGCACAGCGGCAGCAGGAAAATTACACCATCATTGATTTCGAAACAACGGGATTGGACCCTGCCCATGCGGACATTATAGAAATGGGCGCTTTGCGCGTGCGGAATGGAGACGCTGCAGAGACATTTTCACAATTAGTCTTGAGTGAACGTGCTCTGCCAACGTCCATTATAGAACTGACAGGGATTGATGAAGCCCTGCTGGCGCAAGAAGGAAGACCCCTCAAGGACGTGCTGACTGATTTTTTAACCTTCATTGGCCAGGACACCTTGGTGGGCTATCATCTGTCGTTTGACATGAATTTTTTGCAGGAAGCCTGCAGGCGCTGTGCATTGCCGCCGCCAGTCAACCGCTGCATGGACGTGTTAAATCAGGCACGCAGAAACATTTTCGGCGTGCCGAATCATCAGCTGCGAACCATTGCCCAGCACTTTGACCTGGACATTCCAGACAAACACCGGGCCTTGGGCGATTGTATGTTAGTGCATCAAATTCGACAAAACTGAATGAAAAGTGATGGATCAACAAGCGACAATGGCTTTATAATGGGATCTTTTTAGTCTTATCCCCGCGCACGCGGGGGTGATCCTGTTTTGTCGGAGCAATCCGGCAGCATTGGCCGCTTATCCCCGCGCACGCGGGGGTGATCCTTGACCATATCTTCTTTCCAATCAACATTTTTCCTTATCCCCGCGCACGCGGGGGTGATCCCACAATGGACACAAGGCCGGAATCATTGTCCTTCTTATCCCCGCGCACGCGGGGGTGATCCTTCGTCGTAACCATCAATATGATGCACGCATAACTTATCCCCGCGCACGCGGGGGTGATCCTATGGATGAATTGGCATCTAAAGCTGACATGAGCTTATCCCCGCGCACGCGGGGGTGATCCCCACCTGCACCAACTAATGCTGCAGCACCCAGACTTATCCCCGCGCACGCGGGGGTGATCCTATCCTTTAATCAGGACATACAAGATAAGGTTTCTTATCCCCGCGCACGCGGGGGTGATCCCGAACACAACAACCAGGAACATCGCAACTTTGACTTATCCCCGCGCACGCGGGGGTGATCCTTGAGGCGGTCGAGCCAGACCAGAACGCGGCACCTTATCCCCGCGCACGCGGGGGTGATCCTACACCTAGAGGAGGATGACGATTGATGAACCTCTTATCCCCGCGCACGCGGGGGTGATCCTAACACGCCGTTTACGATCATGTGCGACTTGTCCTTATCCCCGCACACGCGGGGGTGATCCCAACGAATGGACAAGCGTATCCAGCATGTCCTACTTATCCCCGCACACGCGAGGGTGATCCTCTCAATTAATTGGCTTCCAGACTTGTTGTTGGCTTATCCCCGCGCATGCGGGGGTGATCCCCAACGGCGGCGCATTGATGGCCTAGCATCGCTCTTATCCCCGCACATGCGGGGGTGATCCTAAGGACCACGGTCCGTGAAAGCATAGCCTCCACTTATCCCCGCGCATGCGGGGGTGATCCTATGAGGAAGCAGCATTATATTTTTTGCCTAGGCTTATCCCCGCGCACGCGGGGGTGATCCCACGGTGTCTGAGTTGCCTTTTGGTGGCGACACCTTATCCCCGCATACGCGGGGGTGATCCTATAGCGGCGTTGCTCGGTTGTCTCCCCGCCTGCTTATCCCCGCGCATGCGGGGGTGATCCTTTCAAAGGCTTGCTGAGACTCACCTCTTGAAACTTATCCCCGCACACGCGGGGGTGATCCCATCGCGCCGTCCGCTGACAATGACACCATGCACTTATCCCCGCACACGCGGGGGTGATCCTACCTCCTTGTTTTTGGGTGCACTTAACAAGGACTTATCCCCGCATACGCGGGGGTGATCCTGACCCACAGCGCTTGAAAGTAGTGTATAACACCTTATCCCCGCACACGCGGGGATAATCCTGTCGGCGCGTACCTGACAGCGTATCTTACAAACTTATCCCCGCACACGCGGGGGTGATCCTGGTGAAGGAACAGCAGAAGATCATACCGTAAACTTATCCCCGCGCAGGCGGGGTTCGAATCCCCTCGACTCCACCACCACACAAACAAAGCCCCACCGTCCATTGGGACGGTGGGGCTTTCGCATGCCTGCATGCTTACGCACGGCTGCGTCCGCGTACGCTCACACACGCCTGCATGCTCACGCGCGTATCACACCCAGCGTTTGCGGTGTTCGACGAGGAGGATGAGGCCGGGCTGTGGCGTTGGTGCATTCATTGCTGTTTTTGTTTGATGTTATGTTTGATTAGTGAAAAAATTTTGTTTTTTTGTTGTGGTTATCATAGTTTTCTGCTAGGATAAAGTGAGGCGTTGAGATAGTTTTTTGAGACGCCGTTTTTATTTGAAGGGGAATTTATGCATGGAAAGAAGGGGGTTTTTAGCAAAGTTGTCATAATGTGTTAGTGTATCATTGTTTCAGTGGGGAAAAGTCTGTCAAACGATTGTCTGTGAGGCTGGCATGAAGGAGATGGTTGGAATTTACGTTTTTTTGCCAGTTCAGCGCAGTCAGGGAGGTTTGGCAGGCAGCATGAAATGAAAGGAGACTGTATTTTCATCGTTTAAAAAGCTATATTCGCTATTTTCATGTTCAAAAAATGACACAGAGAGGGGAAACTTTTATGAAGAAACGAATACTAGCGTGTGTTTTGCTTGTTGTTATGATGATGGGAATGTTGCCGACTCTGGCTTTGGCAGAATCGGTCGAACCTCCCCCGTCGGAGCAGAAAATTGTCACGATTCCGGAGGATATGTTGCGCTGGAATGGCACGCGATTATTGGGGGTTGATCGCGAATGGCTGAAAAGCCAGGAAAAGGGTACGCTGTTCCGGCTTGTGATTCCAGAGCAGACCACGTCCATCTCCCGGCTTTACAATTTCAACGATAATATTCAGGATTATCTATACAGTGTGGATTTTTCGAAGGCAAAGAATCTGACGACTTTGGCCAACAGTGCTTTTATGTATTGCAAGAATCTGACAGAGGTGACAGGTTTTGAGGATCTGCAGCTCACTGAGATTCCGCGGCAGGCGTTTTTTGAGTGCAAAAAGTTGGAGCAGACTTTTGACCTTTCCAAAATGCCGCTGACGTCTATCGGCGGCAGTGCTTTCAACAGCAGTGGCATTACGGGGGTTATTCTGCCTGATGGGCTGAAGGAACTGGGGCCGGATGATGTGCCGCCAGCAGAGGCCAGCGGCAATCGTCCGATTTTCAGTGAATGCAGAAATTTGGCTTTTATTCGCACGGCCAGCACCAAAGACGATGCGTCGGTGTTCCTGGCGCTGCCAAATGCTCTGGAAGTGTTGGGGCCGGGTGCCTTGAAAATCACGCAGAATTGTCCGCTGTACACGTCGCTTCAGGAACAGGGCGCAACCATCAAGCTGCCGCCTTCTTTGACGAAGGTGTATCATGACGGGATCAGTGTTGGAAAGAACCCGAACCTGTTCATTCTCTTCCCAGACGGGTGGAAGGGCTCCGATAATTTCAGCCAACGTGCATTTTCAAGCTATGCGAACTATGTGCTGGTGTTCCCGGATGTAACGACGTATCAGGAAGGCAAGACGCATTTTGCCAATAAGTTTTATGAAAAGTCGCGTGTGGTGAATCTGACTTTTGAAGGCACTGGGCAAACGGAGAAAAAACTCTATGGCGCCTCTGTTCAATATGTGTATGACGTTGCCACGGAGAGATGGCGCCTGGACGACCGCTACACGCTTCCAGCAGCACCGGAAGGCACGCCTGAGCCAGCGGCTGGTTATCGTGGCGGCTGGGTCGTTGACGGCACAGAGCTGACAAGCACGTCGAAGGTGCAGTCGGCCGTTTCAGCCAGCAGCGACAGCATGACTGCCAATTATGTGAACGACTTGATCGCTCCGCCAACGAACATTCGCTTTACCATTAATGGGGTGCCGCAGGGCAGCGAAGATGTGGCCAATCAGAACGAAAGCCTTGTTCTCACAGTGCCAGCCAGCGCAGAGGCCCCAGGGAAGCTTGGTGTGGCCCTGGAGCATCCGCTGCTGAAAAAAGCGGACACTGGCGCAGGGCAGCCGTATGTCTTTTTCCGTTATTTGTGGTACGACATCAAGCAGGGCACCATGGGCGGTGATCGTCAGGGCGAGCCGGGCTTTTTCCACTCCTGGCTGGACCCAGCGAACAATCGCGCCAAAGCGCGTGACACCAGCGAAATCACCATTGCCCCTAAGGATGAACGCGTCTATAAAGAGGTGAACAACCCAGGTGGCACGGCCTACAACTACAACCACTATCTGGTAAAAGTGTTTGGCTATTATGTCAACGAAAATGGCAGGGAACAGCAATTTTACGAGTCCTACTGTCCGGCTGTTGAGTTTGGCAGGCCGTTGGACAGCCTCGGTCACACGACCTTGGATGTCTATGGCTGTCAGGTGAAGGTGGGCCCGCCAGTCGTCCGTTACACCGTGACCTACGACCTGAACGGCGGCACGGACAATGGCAAGTATGCGCCGGTCACCGTCGAAGCAGGCGGCACCATTCGCACGGCAGAAGCGCCAACGAAGGAAGGCCATACCTTCACCGGCTGGAGCGATGGGGCTGCCACCCACCAGGCCGGCGATGCCATCACA
>JAXJBF010000038.1:0-7855 GCA_036303105.1 Peptococcaceae bacterium
AAATGGCTCAGTGGTAGAGCATCGCCTTGCCAAGGCGAGGGTCGCGAGTTCGAATCTCGTTTTCCGCTCTTAGCACTCCAAATGGAGTGCTTTTTTATTGTAAAGACAGGAAAAAACAGGAAAAAGTTTTGAAAAAAGCTTGCAAAAAAAGATTGATCGTGGTATTATAAATGAGCGTTGAGGGAACGGTCTGGCGCCGTGACCAAAACGATATGCGGAAATGGCTCAGTGGTAGAGCATCGCCTTGCCAAGGCGAGGGTCGCGAGTTCGAATCTCGTTTTCCGCTCTTAGCACTCCAAATGGAGTGCTTTTTTATTTTTTGAAAAACTGAGGAGGATGGACATGCAGACAGTGATCATTGCCTCTGGCAATAAAGGAAAGTTAAAAGAGTTTAAAGAATTGATGATGGATTTGCCTGTTGAAGTCAAATCATTGGCAGATTTTCCAGAAATTGGTGAGATCGAAGAGACAGGAACGACCTTTGCAGAAAATGCTTATATTAAAGCAAAAGCGGTTTACGATGCTACTGGGTGCCTTTGTATTGCGGATGATTCCGGCCTTGAAGTAGATGCGTTGAATGGTGCACCTGGAATCTATTCGGCACGCTATGCTGACGAAGCCAAGGATGATGCCGCAAACAACGCTAAGCTTTTAAAAGCACTTGCAGATGTACCCGATCCTAAGCGTGGTGCTCAGTTTCATTGTGCGATTGTTACTGTTGATCAAAATGGGAAACGGTATGATGCCGAAGGTATCGTGCGTGGTGTAATTTTACGCGAAGAACGCGGAGATAATGGATTTGGCTATGACCCTTTGTTTTATATTCCGGAGTTTGATAAAACGACAGCGGAGCTTTCCATGGACGAAAAAAATGCTATCAGTCATCGAGGCAAAGCTGTGCGTCAAATGGTACAGATTTTGAAAACCGAAGTGTTCGGATACTAACAAAAAAGCCTGAGTAGACAACCTATACTGTCTGCTCAGGCTTTCATTTATTTGTATGAGTTTAATTATCAAGACGTTTTTCAAGTGCTTCAAGTTCATCAAAAAGAGCTTGTGGCATTTTATCGCCATAGGAAGCAAAATGTGATTCGATAGATTTTGTTTCTTCGATCCATGCGTCATGGTTAACATTTAAAAGCAGTTCAACATCTTCGTTGGATACATTGAGACCAGAGGTGTTAAGATCCTTTATATCAGGAATGTAGCCAATAGCGGTTTCTTTAGCGCCAGCCGCGTGATCGGTGCGATTGAAGATCCATTCAAGAACGCGGATGTTTTCACCATAACCTGGCCAAATGAATTGTCCATCATGGTCTTTGCGGAACCAGTTAACAGAATAAATACGTGGCAATTTACTTTCATCGGTCAGCTTAGACATATCCAACCAATGCTGGATGTAATCACCAACATGGTAGCCGATAAATGGCAACATTGCAAATGGGTCACGGCGTACTTTTCCAAGCTGATCGCTGATGATGGCTGCTGTGACTTCACTGCCCATAATAGAGCCTAGGAAGACACCATGCTGCCAGTTGAAGCTTTCGTATACCAATGGAATAGTAGAAGGTCGACGACCACCAAAGAGAATGGCATCGATTGGTACGCCTTCAGGCTTTTCCCATTCATCGGTTGCGATGATTGGACATTGTGCAGCTGGTGCTGTAAAACGAGAATTTGGGTGTGCAGCACGACGGTCAGAATCTTTTGTCCAATCATTACCTTGCCAGTCTATCAGATGATCAGGTGCAGGACTAAGACCTTCCCACCAGACATCATTGTCATCAGTTAGCGCAACGTTGGTAAAAATAGTGTTTTTACTGATGGTTTGAATAGCAATCGGATTAGAACGGACGGAAGTGCCTGGAGCAACACCAAAGAAGCCGTTTTCTGGATTGATGGCGTAGAGACGTCCATCTTCCCCAATGTGCAGCCAAGCAATGTCATCACCAATGGTTTCTACTTTCCAACCAGGTAAAGTTGGAACGAGCATGGCAAGGTTGGTTTTACCGCAGGCACTTGGAAATGCTGCGCAGATATGTTTTACACGGCCTTCAGGGTTTGTGATTTTGAGGATAAGCATATGTTCTGCCATCCAACCTTCATCACGTGCCATGACGGAGGCAATACGTAATGCTAAACATTTCTTCCCGAGCAAGGCGTTGCCACCATACCCGGAACCATAGCTCCAGATTTCACGTGTTTCAGGAAAATGAGCGATGTATTTTTCTTCCATTGGTGCACATGGCCAAGCATCGTCAGTTTCTCCGTCGACCAATGGTTTACCAACAGAATGGAGACAAGGAACAAAGAACCCATTATCACCAAGACGATCAAGTACTTTTTGACCGGTGCGGGTCATGATTTTCATATTAAGTGCAACATATGGACTGTCAGTGATTTGCACACCGATGCGACCGGATGGACTATCAATTGGTCCCATGCAGAATGGAATAACATAGAGAGTGCGACCTTTCATAGCTCCGTTGTAGAGCGCGCGCATTTTTTCTTTCAGTTCTTTAGGTGGATACCAGTTATTGGTAGGACCGGCATCTTCTTCTTTTTCACTGGCGATAAATGTGCGTTCTTCAACGCGGGCAACATCGGAAATATGCGAGCGGAAGAGATAGCAATTTGGATGCTTTTCTTCATTTAATTTTACAACAGCATTTTGGTCCATGAGGTCTTGTAATATTTTTTCTTGCTGCGCGTCGGATCCGTCAAACCAGACGACTTTGTCCGGCTGGCAGAGACGCGTCATCTCATCGACCCAGGACAGCAGCGTTTGATTGTTAGTCATGATCATTCTCCTTGAATAAAATCGGTAATATAAAATTAACATATTCTACACATTCATTCAAGGGATTTGGGGCAATTTGTAATCATATTTAATGAAAATGTCTCATAATTAAAGGTTGCTTTTGGTTATGGAAAAAAGATGTGTTAAAAAGATTGTTGCAAGTGAAAACTCATGCTATTCTATTTTAGTACATATGGAGGTGAATAAGGTGAATGATCTTATAGTGGTTGGTGCAGGCGCTAGTGGCTTGATGGCGGCGCTAACGGCGGCGCAGTCAGGATGCCGGGTTGTGCTTTTAGAAAAAATGGCCTCTTGCGGGCGGAAAATTCGAATTACTGGAAAAGGACGTTGCAATGTAACCACAACGAAAAGTAGGGAAGAGATTTTGCAACAAATTCGCCGCAATCCAAAGTTTATGTATTCTAGTTTAAATGCTTTTGATAATAATGATGTGTGGACTTTTTTCACAACACATGGCTGCGCGTTGAAAGTAGAGCGTGGTGATAGGGTGTTTCCTGAAAGTGATCGCGCACAAGATATAGTGGATACACTTGTTGCAGAAGCAAAAAGACAAGGTGTCACGTTTCATTGTGAAGTGAAGATTGCGCAATTACATCTATTTGAAAATGGTGGTTATGAAGTAATTGATGCAGGTGGTGAAAAATGGCAAGCGCACAGTATCATTCTTTGCACAGGTGGCGCGTCTTACCCTGGTACGGGCAGCACAGGTGATGCTTATGCTTGGCTGGAACAGTTAGGTTTACCTGTTATCGCGCCGTATCCAGCCTTGGTGCCATTAACGGCCAAAGAAGAGTGGGTGTCGCAACTGCAAGGGTTAAGCTTACGTAATGTACGTTTAACTGTTGATGACGTGCGTGGTAAAGTCTTGTATTCTGAGCAAGGTGAAATGTTATTCACTCATTTTGGTATCAGCGGACCGATTGTACTGTCTGCAAGTGGTCATTGTGCTGATTTTTGGCAAAAAAAACGACAAGTGCTCTTTGCCCATCTTGACTTAAAACCGGCGCTGTCTGTGCAGAAATTGGATGAACGGTTGCTTCGAGAAATTCATGCGATGCCAAATAAACATCTTTCAAGCATGTTGAAAACATTGCTGCCGCAAAAAATGGTATCAATTTTTTCGGCACAGTGCGGTGTTGATTTAGAAAAAGTATTGCATCAGTTGACAAAAGAAGAGCGTCAGCGGATCATTACATCTTTGAAAGACTTTTCATTTACTTTAACTGGGACACGACCGCTTAGTGAAGGTATTGTCACAGCAGGAGGCTTATCAACAAAAGCTGTAGATCCAAAAAATATGATGGTTAAGCAATATCCAGGTCTTTTTGTAGCAGGAGAATTACTTGATATTGACGCCTATACAGGTGGTTTTAATTTACAGATAGCATTTTCTACAGGATATGCTGCAGGAAAAGCTGCCTGTCAATATATTCATGAAAGGAAGTCCGAATAGTGAACACGATTAATCAGAGCAAAGTGGTTGCACGTGCAGCAGTGCATATGGCCATTTCTGAAAATAGAGAGACGGAACATCAATTAAAAAAAACGTATGCTGAAGAAGGAATAAAAACAGCGGCAATTGATATTGGTGGAGATTTTTTAAAATCAATGAATAAAATGGTGGAACAAGCCATCGTTGCTGCACGACGAGAAGGTCTAATTGAAGAAAATTCACCACGGGAAGACGGTTCTATTGCTGGGGCATTGCATGATGCGCTTAGCCAAGTAGCGTCAAAGGCAAGTGGCATGAGTGTGGGTGGAAAAATTGGCTTGGCACGTTGTCATGAACATATTAGTGTGTCCGTATTTTTGAGTATTGGCCTGCTTTATTTGGATGATGTGGCGCTTGGCTTGGCACATCGTTTAATCTGATCGAAGCGTAGAGGAGAGAAAACATGCAGATTGCGATTGATGGACCGGCCGGTGTTGGCAAAAGTACTTTAGCAAAAGCGTTGGCAAAGTATCTGGGCATTATTTACCTGGATACAGGGGCGATGTATCGTGGCGTTGCTTTATTAGCACAGCGATATCACGTGCCAGCGAAGGAAGGCGATGCATTGACAACCCTTCTTGAAAGCATGTCGTTAAATTTTCGGATGATAGGCGAAAAAAAATGCTTGTTTAACCATGATGAAAATATTGAAGAGGCTATCAGAAAACCGGAAGTATCGAAAATAGTCAGTGATTATGCAAAATTGGCAAGTGTACGTACGGCTATGACACGCCAGCAACAACGTATTGCTGATGAAACGTCGGTGGTTATGGATGGACGAGATATTGGCACAGTAGTACTGCCAAAAGCAGATTATAAATTTTTTATCACAGCCAGCGTAGAAGAGCGTGCACGGCGTCGGTATTTAGAGCTGGAAGCAAAAGGTATTCATCAAAACTATGAGGAACTGATAGCAGATATTGCACAAAGAGATCGGTTAGACAGCACGAGAGATATTGCACCACTCAAACAAGCAGATGATGCTATTTTAGTAGATACTGATGCGTTGGATGCAAATCAGGTTTTAGAAAAAATAATTGAGATTATTTCAAAATAATGTTTGGCATTACGGCCGTTATTAGGTATAATAAAGTGTAATTGAATGTGCATACGTTTGAGAGGGTTAAAGAATGGAAATCAAATTAGCGCCCAATGCCGGTTTTTGTTTCGGCGTAAGAGCGGCGATCAACAAAGGTGAAAAACTTATAGAGGAAGGCAAGGGTCCTATTGCAACGCTGGGACCGTTGATTCATAATCCTCAGGAAGTTGCAAGATTGGAATCTCTTGGGATTCGATCCTATGATGATTTGAAAGACATTCAAGAAAAAAACGTTCTTATACGTACACATGGCGTTGCGCCTTCTATTTATCAGGATATCGAAGCTTCGGGGCATACTTATTTTGATTGCACCTGTCCAAAGGTGAAAAAAGTGCAGCAAATTGCGCGTGAACATGCAGAAGCAGGGTATCAAGTGCTGATTCTGGGTGATTGTAATCATCCGGAGGTTATGGCGATTGTTGGTTGGACCAACAATACAGCTATTGTGTTTATCAGTATGGATGAATTGAAGGCTCTATCTCTCACAGGTAAAAAAGTTTGCCTTGTTTCTCAAACTACTGAGAAGTATGAGCGCTTCGAAAGTGCTGTGGATTACCTCAAAAGCCTCGATTTAGAGGAGCTTGTTATTCACAATACGATTTGTGCAGCGACGAGAGATAGACAATCTGATGCCAGCGACCTTGCAAGACGGGTAGATCTGATGATTGTAATTGGCGGTTATAATAGCGCTAATACCTGCAAGCTCGTTTCAATCTGCCAAGATGCAGGCGTAGAAACCAAACATGTCGAATCTGTAGCTGATTTGCAGGACGATTGGTTTAAAGGCATCAATAAAATTGGTTTAACAGCAGGAGCATCGACTCCTGACTGGATAATTAGGGAGGTCATTGACAAGATGGAAGAATTAACAATGGAACAAGGTTTAGAACAGGGTTATGGTACTTTGGAACCACTTAATCTTTATGATGTCGTAACAGGTACCGTCGTAAAGATTAATCCCGACGAAGTAATGGTCGACGTAGGTGGTAAATCCGAAGGCGTTATTCCAATCAAGGAGCTGTCCTTCCAAAAAGATCCAGATGTCGAAGACATCGTTAAAGTTGGCGATGAAATCCAAGTTATGGTCATTAAGATGGAAAACAACGAAGGTCACATGGTTTTGTCCAAAAAACGTGCTGATCAGGAAAAAGCAATGGATGAACTTCAGCAGAAATTTGACAATGGTGAAGTCATCGAAGCAAAGGTTGTTAGCGATGTCAAGGGCGGCGTTATCGTAGATATCGGTGCACGTGGCTTTGTGCCAGCATCTCATCTCGACACCAAGTATGTTGACGACATCAAATCCTTTGTGGGCAACACCTATCGCTTCAAGATCATTGAATTTGATCCAAATCCTGAAAACCGCAAAATCATTCTCTCCCGCCGTGTTGTGCTGGAAGAAGAAGAAAAGACTGCGCGTGAACAGTTCTGGGCAAACATTGAAGAAGGTCAGGTCCTCAAAGGCCGCGTACAGCGTATCGCAAACTTTGGCGCATTCGTGGATCTTGGCGGAGTAGACGGTCTTCTTCATATTTCTGAAATGGGCTGGGGCCGCGTTAAGCAGCCTACCGACGTTGTCAATGTTGGCGACGAAATCGAAGTGTATGTTCTCAGTGCGGATCGTGAAAAGGGCAAAATCAGCCTGAGCTTGAAGAAACTTATTCAGAATCCATGGGATAACGTTGCAGAAAAGTATCCAGCAGGTTCTGTATTCACTGGTAAAGTTGTACGTATTGCACCATTTGGTGCGTTCGTTGCACTTGAAGATGGTGTAGATGGTCTTGTTCATATTTCTCAAATTGCTTGGGAACATGTTGACAAGGTTGAAGATGCACTGTCTATCGGTCAGGAAGTACAGGTTAAGGTTCTTGAAGTAGACGAAGATCGTAAGCGCATCAGCCTTTCTATCAAGGATCTGAAGGAACGTCCAGTGGTTGAAAAGCCAGCTGCTCCTGCAAAGCCAAAGAGACAGCCAAAGCCAAAGAGTGACATTCCAGAAGTGAATGAAGAACTCAGCAATGACGCATTTGCTCATCTGGCTGAACTCATCGAAGAAAACGATGACTAATTAGATTACTTAAAGCTTCACTGCATTGCAGTGAAGCTTTTTTTGTTATGAGAAAACTTTTGACTTTTATTTATAAGAAATTTTAATTAGATGGCGGTGGCGAAATCAGAATCTTTATAAAAATCATTGCGTTGGATTTGGAATAACGACAAAATAAAAAAGTCTGTTAAAGTACGTATTTCCTTTGCTTTTGCGAGTAAAAAATAAAAAAATGGTGATTATTTTATAAAAAACGTAAAAAAATCGTGAAAAAACGATTGACGAACTTCGACCTCCCTGCTATAATAAATATCGTTGTAGCGCAAGGCGCGCTCGGTACGGCGACATAGCCAAGTGGTAAGGCAGAGGTCTGCAAAACCTTTATTCCCCAGTTCA